>NZ_JAYRCW010000041.1:0-22108 GCF_041909755.1 Sandaracinobacter sp. | reverse complement strand
GATTCGGCTTGCCGGGCTCGATCTCGCCCGGATCATCCACCTGCAGCAACGGCAGCCCGCGCTCGAACTCCGCGAACGCGTCGGACGGGTGGGAGATCTGGATGATCGGCCCGTCCCAAACGGCTTCCAGGCTGCGCCTGTCCCCGATGGCGAAGAATGGCACAAGCCGGTGTGCCGAGCGGACGGCCCAGGCCTTGGCGATCACTTCCGGGCCGACGCCTGCCGGATCACCGAGCGACACCGCGAGCGGGGCCGAAGGCCCGGTGGCCGCGCTTTCGGGCAGGGGCGACATCTCAGCGGTAATCGATGACGGCGTCGCGCCTGAGGTCCCTCAGGTAGCGGCGGGCCGCGCTGTTCACACGGGCATCGTTCAGCTGGCCATAGACCTGGTCGAAGCTGGGCACGCCTGCGCTCGCCGGCGGATCATCCCGCCCGCACAGCACCAGCACGCGAAGCCCATCCTGCGCCGAGCCGAACGGCGGCGTCGCGGCGCCGACGGGCATCTGCCCCAGGATCTGCTGCAACTGGGGCGGCAGATCCCCCATGCGGAGCTGGTCGTTCGCAACGATTTCCGCCCCGATCGCGCGCGCCACTTCATCGGCCTTGCCGCAGCCGCCCATGTTGCGCGTCTTTTCCTGCATGCTGGCCGCCAGCTTGCGGGCCTCTGCCTCGGAAATCGAAGGCGGCAGCGCCAGCGTCAGCTGCTTCAGGCTGAGGATCGCGGCAGAGGGATCGGCCGCAAGCACCTGCCGCTTGTCCACCAGCGCCACGATGGCAACGCCGCCGGCAACCGGCACCGGATCGGAAACAGAGCCGCGCGGCAGCGCCGTGACGATCCCCTGCAGCGCCGGGGAGAGCTGTTCGGCGCGTATCCAGCCGAGGTCGCCGCCAAGCGCCGCGCTGGAGGCTTCGGAGAACTGGCGGGCATAGGCAACGAAGCTGGCGCCCGCGCGCACCTGATCGACGATGCGGCGGGCATCCGCCAGCACCTGCGCCTGCGTTTCGGGCGTCGCGGACAGGAAGATCTCGCCGACGCGGAACTCGTCCTTGCCCTTGGCCTGTTCCAGGTTGCGGATCACGGCCTGCACTTCGTCGTCGCCGACGTTGATGAAGGGCTCAACCTTGCGCCGCAAGAGCCGGCTCCAGGTCATTTCGGCGCGGATCTGCTGCTTGATGGAGGCAGGCGAGGAGCCGTTCTCGCGCAGGAAGGCCTCGAACGCCTCCTTCGACTGGCGGAAGTTTGCCGCCACGCGCGCATAGGCCTGCTCGACCTCGCCCTCGGGCACGGTGACTTCATTTTCGGCTGCGGCCTGGATCTGCAGCTTCTCGTCGATCAGGTTGCGCAGCACCTGCAGGCGCAGCACCTCCCGTTCCTCGGCGGAAACCCGGCCGCTGTTGGCGATCAGCACCAGCGCCAGCCGGTGATCGACATCGGTGTCGGTGATGATGTCGCCGTTCACGATCGCGGTCGCCTTGCGGACATTGGGATCGAAGGTGCCGAACACCGTGACATCGGGCAGCTGCAGCGCGGCCGCCTGCCGTTGAGACGCGGTTTGCGCGCCCGCCTGCTGGCCGCCGCCGGGCTGGGGCTGCTGGGATTGGGCCGGCCCCTGGGCCGACAACGCGATCACTGCCGCCACGGCGACATGCCGACGGCTGAATTTCGGAAAACTCGTCATCCGGGCCGAACGATCCTGTTCAAAAAGTCCCTCGTGCGGACCGCATAGACGAGCCGCCCGCATGGCGCCAGCAGATAAGCGGCCCCGGCTGAACCGGCGGTGAAACGGCTATCCAAGGTTCCGCAGCGCCAGCGTGAAGAGGATGGTGTTGCCGCGCCGCGCATTGGGATTGTCGATATAGTTGCGCTTCCAGGTGACGCCGAAATTGAAGCATTCATCGGTGTAGCTGACGCCCAGGCGCGCGCGGATGGGCTGCCAGCCGTCGTTCGTCGTCAACGGATCCTCGGCCGTCGAGGTGAGGTCGATCACGGTCGATCCGAAGATCGCCCAGTATTTGCCGAAGGCGACGCGCGCGCCCGCCCGCACTTCCTCGTGATCCGGCAGATCCTCGAGCGCGATGTTGCGGTTGTATTTGAGGTAGCCGACCGAGAGGAAGGTGCGGCGGCTGCCGATCGCGACGTCCGTCTCGTTGCGGCGGATGGCGAGGCTGTCCTTGTCGAGCCGGAGCCGCTGGGTGACCTCGACATAGCGGCCCACCCGCACGGAGGCGCGGCCGACGATGTCGGACACGCGGCCGGCAAGCCCGGTGCCTTCGGGGAACAGGTCCACATTGTCGTCGAGACGATAGCTCTGGCCGACCTGCGCCTGCACCGAAAGCCCGGGCTTCGCCCATCGCCAGTCCACCCCATAGGTGATGCGGGTGCCGCCCTCCCACCGGTCATAGCCGGGGAAGCGGTTGAGCGCGAACAGGTTGGACTCCTCGAGGTCGACGGCGCGGCTGTCCTCGTTCGGGATGTCCTCGTTGGCGGTGGAGGTGGAGCCGACGAACTGCACCCGGGGCGACAGCGTCTGGGTGCCGCCCAGGAAGGGGCCGGCGAACGGCCATTCCACATCGACGGCGGCAAGCGGAATGAAGCGCGCCGTCCAGCCATCGCGCCCGGCATAGAAGGGATCATCGGCGAGCGCGGTATCGCTGGCGCTATAGACGTCTCCGCGCAGCAGGCCGGTGAAGGTGACGCGCTGGCCCATCGCGGTGAGCAGGCTGCGGCTCCACTGCGCAGAAGCGAGCGCACGCGCCATCGATTGCCCGTCACGGCGATAGAGGCCGAGGCTGTTCGCCTCCACCAGCACCGATCCGCCCAGCGGGGCATCGGGCAGCCGCCACAGGAAATCGACAAGCGGGAGCGCGAAGGGCATGCGCGAACTGTCGGTGTTGCTGGTCAGATCCTGAAAGGCCCATCCCCGCACCGAAAAATAGCGGTTCGGCTCGAACTGCTCGATCGCGTAGGTGGAGCGCAGGCGCGAATCCAGGCTGATCTGGTAGCGGCCGAGGAAGTTGTCGTCGTTGGTGAGGCGGCTGGAGAAGCTGGAGCGCCAGCCGCCGCCATGCTCGATCCGGCCGCGCGCGTCGATCGCGCCGCGCAGGCGGGCGTCCGTCTCCACGATTTCGCCGGTCAGCGGATCTTCGGCCTGCCCCCTGGCGTAGGTGCCCATCACCGAAAGCGAGATGGGCCCGCCCTCGAACAGCTGGCGATACTCTGCCTCCACCATGGGAACGACGTTGGTGTAGATATGCCCCGTGACAGTCAGGTCGCGATCCGGGGCGATGGCCCAGTAATAGGGAATGCGCAGTTCGCCGCCCAGTTCGCGCGAAATGCGGACATCGGGCGACAGCAGGCCCGACTGGTTCTTTTCGAACCCGTCCGGGTGCGACAGCCGGGGCAGCGCCACCACGGGCACGCCGAACATCTCCAGCCGTGCGCCCGTATAGAAGACGCGGCCGCGCGCCGGGTCATGCACCACCTTCACGGCCTTCAGCTGCCACACCGGCTCCCGCGGGCAGCCGGCGTCGTCGGTGACGGCGCAGGGCGAATAGACTGCACGGTTCAAGGTGGACAGGCCGTTTTCGCGCTTTCCGTCCTTCGCGGCGAGCCGGCTGCCATCGGACATGATCAGCAGCACATTCTCGACGAGGCCGTCGCGCAGGGTCTCGTTCAGCTGGAAATTGTCGGCCACGGCCCTGGTGCCGTCTCCGCTGTCCACGCGCACATTGCCGCTTGCGGTAACGGTTCCGCTGCGCCGGTCATAGACGACGGTGTCGGCCGTCAGCATCTGTCCGTCGCGGCGCACCAGCACGTTGCCGGTGGCGGTGATCACATCCAGATTCTCGTCATAGGCGAGCGTGTCCGCCTCGAACGCCACCATGGGCGTTGCTTCGGCGGGCGCGGCCGCCGGCGGCCCCGGTTCCGTCTGGGCATGGGCCGCAGACGCCAGCAACAGCACCAGAAGGGGTAAGGGGATGGATGATCGGCGAAGCATGGCCACCGGCGGCTTTAGGGGGGGCTGCGCCCGCGTTCAAGCAGCGGCTTGCGCGCAGGGTGCATCAAAAGGGAATGAGGCTGCCGTTCCGCGTATATTTCAGATAGCCGACATTGGCGCCCAGCCGCCATCCGGCGCCCAGCCGGATCGGCACCAGGATGATGTTGCCGCGCTGGTGGTAATTGGCTGAAACCCCGCCGATCAGATAGGCCTTGCCCTCCACCGCAGGGAAGCGCTGGAACAGCTCGTCGGTGTCGTGAAGATTATAGACCAGCACGAAGCTGCGCGAGGCGTCGCCGCCGACATCCGGGCCGATCGACGGGCCGGTCCAGTGGACTTCGCGTTCGCCCTCCACCTTGGAGAACAGCTTGCCCCGGCCATAGCGCAGGCCCACTACCAGCGCGCCGCCGCCTTCCCGACCCACGATATAGGCGTTGGGCTTGCCCAGATCATCGAACACCTTCTGGATGACCATGGCGACGCCCTCGGTCGCCTCCCCGAAGGCGCCGTCGGCGGCGGCCGTGATCTCGCCGATCTCGTAGGCGGCCGCCTGGGCATCGCCCTTCAGGCTGCCGTCGCTCTTCGGGCCGGCCTCGCCCGGCGGCGCGGTCGTCGATTGCGCCAGCGCCACGGTGGGCAGGCCTGCCAGAAGCAGGGCGGACAGAAGACGGATCATCATGGGCCGACCCTCTCACACTTGCCTGAATCGCAGGTGAATCAGGCTTCGGCGACCACCGGGTTGCGAAGGACCGGCAGGCCCGAAATCTCCACCTCGATCGTGTCGCCAGGCTGCAGCCAGCGCGGCGGAACGCGCTTTTCCCCCACCCCGCCGCAGGTGCCCGTCGCGATGATGTCGCCTTCGCGCAGCTCGGTGAAGGCCGAAATATAGGCGATCAGCGCCTCCACGTCGCACAGCATCAGCGAAATCGGCGTGTGCTGAAGCACTTCGCCGTTCACCCGCGTGGTCAGATCATGCGCCTTATAGTCTCCGAACGCATCGGCCGGCACCAGATCCGGCCCGATCGCGCCCGTCGCATCGAAATTCTTGCCGGGCGTGAACTGCGAATTGTGGCGCTGCCATTCGCGGATGGTTCCATCCATGAACGGCGTCCAGCCGGCCACATGCGACAGTGCCTGCCCGCGCGCGATCCGGCGCCCCGGCCTGCCGATCACGACGGCCAGCTCGCCTTCATAATCGAAACTGTCCGACACCGCCGGCCGCACCAGCGGTTCGCCAGCGCGCACCAGCGATTGCGGGCTGCGCATGAACAGCACCGGGTGCGGGCTGGATTCTCCGCGCCCCATTTCCTCGCGGTGGGCCGCATAGTTCACCGCCGCACAGAAGATCCGGGCCTCGGGCTTCGGAAACCAGCTCATCCAATCATCTCCCCAGACATCGCGTTCACCTGAACAAATCCGTGCGCCAGCGGAACCAGCGCCTCTGGCCGTCCGCCCAGCGCCCGGGCCAGCGCCGGATCATCCACGAACAGGCCCCCCGCATAGGCGCCATAGGCGGGCAGCACCAGCCGCTCGGCCGTGCGCGCAATGCAGCGCCGCGCCACCTGCCGCCCGCCCCGCAGCGGAACGCGCGTCTTGGGGTGAAAATGGCCGCTGATCTCCGGCTCCCGGCAGGCTGTCTCTGCTTCGTGCCGCAGCCAGATGCCGCGAATCCGGATTTCCGGCACCGCCTCGCCCCCCAGCGCCACGCCGCTGTCGCCATCATGATTGCCCGTCACCCACAGCCAGTCCGCCGCAGCCAGCAGATCGGCCAGAAGCGCACGCGCCGGCTCGGGCAGGCGCATCGGGCCGCCGCGATCATGGAAACTGTCCCCCAGCGCGGCGATGCGGCGCGCGCCCGTCTGCCGAAGCGCCCGGCCCAGCCGCTGCAACGTCTCCTGGCTGTCGTGCGGGGGCAGCAGCCAGCCCTTCGCGGCAAAGGCCGAGCCCTTTTCCAGGTGCAGGTCGGCCACCAGCAGCAGCGATTCCACTTCCCAGAACAGCGCGCCGCACGGCAGCGCGTGAAACGTCTCTCCGCCCAGGTGGAGGCTGGGGAACGAAAGGGAAACATCGCCCATGGCCGGGCTGTAGCCGGGGCGCGCGCGCCCCGCAATCCCGGCAAAAGCTGTCAGAAGCGGGTCGTCCAGCTCAGTTCGCCCTGCACCCAGGTCGGGTCGCGGCCGGGCGTGTCCGGGCCGTTCTGCTGCAGGCGGGCGGAGGCCTTCACATCGCCGATCCGCGTGGGCCAGTTCACCCCGCCCTCCAGCTGCACGATCTCTTCCCGGTTCTTCGAGATCCGGTAGCTGTCGATGCTGTGCAGGTTCAGGATGATGTGGCGTGCGGAGAGGTTCCATCGGCGGTTCGCAGGATCGGTCAGCGCCCAGTGCACCGTCATCGCCCGCGCGTCGCCATCCAGCGAATGGCCCAGCGGGCGGCGGCCATAGGTCCAGCCGTCGTGATAGATGAAGTTGTTGTAGGTGGAGCCCGGATAGGCGTTGCTGCCCATCAGGCTGCCCAGGAACTTTGCCGCCTGGCTGTCCACATATTCGAACCCCGCATCCAGCAGCGCCCCCTTGGTGCCGACAGGCCCCGAAATCCCCGCACCGATCTGGCGGGCGAACTGCTCGATCAGGATATTGTCGGCATCTTCTGCCGTGGTCGAGAAATGGAGCTTCAGAATCTGGCCGGTGTCTCCGATCGGGCGCTTGTAGCTCATGTCGAAGCCGCCCAGCTGGTTGCCGGGTTCGTCCAGCGTTCCGGTATTGTCGAAATCGCCGATCCCGATCAGGGCCTTGCCGATCGTGCGGGCGTCGCAGGGCCGGCCGCTGCCGCACACCTGGATGCCACGCACCAGCCCGATCTCGAACCAAGGCGTCGGCTGGAAGGCGAAGCGCATGCCGATCACGGCGGGGTTGTCCCAGTCGCGCTGCTCGTTGGCGATGGCGACGAAGATGTCGAACGTCGTCGGCCCCAGCCAGCTGAGCACCGGGGCGTCGATGCTGAACGGCTCCAGCCGCCGGAAACCCACGCGCGGCATGGGCCGCGCGCTGGTCGAAAACAGCATCGCGCCGTCCTGCCCCGCGCCCCACCAGGTGTCCATCCAGCCGCCATAGAAGGCCCAGTTCCGGCCCACCGTCAGCACCACCTGCGTCGGATCGGGCGAAAAGCCGTTCTTGTGCTGCGTCGCTTCCTGCCGGCCGGTCCCGTCGCTCTGCCAGGTGCCGCCCCATTGCACGAACAGCGCGCCGCGATCATGCGCAGCCGACACGCTGACCTCGCCGGGGTTGCGCGCGACCCGATCGAAGGTGCGCACCAGCGCGGCGTCGTTGGTGACGGAGCCGCGCACCTGATAGGTCGTGCGCCGTCCATGATGATCCGACAGCGCCGCCACCCGGTTCACCGCCGCCAGCAGGTGCAGCGGAAGGGCCGGATCGTTGCGCGCGCGTTCGATGCCGCGATCGATCTGCGCCCAGGGCAGCGGCCAGGCATCCACCGGCCCCAGGATATAGCCATGGGCGCGCAGCAGCTCGACATCGGTGCGGAGCCGCGCGTCGCCGGGGGCGGCAAGCGGGGCCGCCAGCGCGGGCGAGGCAAACAACAGCAGCGCCAGGGCGAGCAACCGGACCATCAATGTCTCCACTTCGCGCGCGCCAGCGCCAGCGCGCGGGCGTCATCCACATCCAGCCAGCGGGCGTCGCCGATATCGACGGCCTCGGCAAGCCCACGCGCGGCCAGCGCCGCAACCCCGTCAGACAGCGAGGGCGAGGCCTGTGCTTTCAGCGCCGCCACAAGGTCCGGCCCGATCAGGAACAGGCCGGTGTCGTAGCAATCATAGAGCTTCAGCTGCTTGCCGATCGCCCGGATCTGCCGCCCGTCGGTCCGCACGCGGGTCACATCGGCTTCATCCACCCAGGGATGGCCCAGCCGCCGGTCCACCGCCAGCGCCAGCGGCGCCGTCGCCCCGGCCAGCAGCCGCCGCGGCAGCAGCGGATCGATCAGGTGATCCGACATGCAGAGAAAGGTTCCGGGCCGGACTGCTTCGGCTGCCGCCAGCACCGACACGCCATTCGGCGCCGTTTCCCAGCGGGGGTTCGAAACCGCCTTAGCCGGGATCGGCGCATCGGGCAGAACGGCCGCCACCTCGGCGGCGCGATGGCCGACGACGACGCTGGCCGACGCCGCGCCTGCCGCCGCCAGCGCATCCAGCACATGCAGCAGAAGCGGCCGCCCGCCCACGCGCGACAGCGGCTTCACAGGCTCCACGTCGGACAGGCGGGAACCTGCGCCCGCGGCCAGCACGATGGCATGGCGTCCGGTCTGTGCCTTGCTGGACATCCCGCCCCCCTGCCCTCTGGCCGTTACGGATTAATGGCGGGTCGGCGCGTCCTGCGGGCCGGCGATGAACGCCTCGAGCGCAGCATGCGCCTCGCCATCCTCGATCTGCACCGGCGGATGCTTGCAGAAGGTGGCCGACGGCGCCTCGATCACGCCGCCGATCCCGCGCGCACGCGCCAGCGCCGCACAGCGGACGAGGTCGATCGCGACGCCTGCGGAATTCGGGCTGTCCTCCACCGACAGGCGCAGTTCCAGGTTCATGGGCACGCCGCCGAACAGCTCGCCCTCCATGCGCAGGAAGCAGACCTTGTTGTCGTTCTGCCAGGCGACATAATCCGACGGGCCGACATGGATATTGTCGTCTTCCAGCCGCCGGTCGGTGGCGGACTGCACCGCCTCCGTCTTGGATTTCTTCTTGGATTCCAGCCGGTCGCGCGCCAGCATGTTCAGGAAATCCGTGTTGCCGCCGGTGTTCAGCTGATAGGTGCGATTCAGCCGCACGCCGCGCCGGGCGAACAGCTCGGTCAGGGTGCGGTGAACGATGGTCGCGCCCAGCTGGGCCTTGATGTCGTCGCCGATGAGGGGGACGCCCGCATCCGCGAACCGTTTTGCCCATTCGGGGTTGCTGGCGATGAACACCGGGATGTTGTTCACGAAGGCGACGCCCGCCTTCAGCGCGGCTTCGGCATAGAATTCCGTCGCCTTCTGGCTGCCCACAGGCAGATAGTTCATCAGCACATGCGCATCGGCGCGCTTCAGCCGTTCCACCACCAGGTCCAGCGTCGGCTGCGGCGCATCGGCCACGCGGAAGCTCCGCGCCTCGGGCGCGTCCAGCATGTGCGGCGCAACGCCGTCCAGCACAGCGCCCATCTCGACCAGCGCGCCCGTCAGGGGCACATTCTCATGGAATTTGGCGGTGCAGTTCGGCTCCGCGAAGATTGCCTTCGCCACATCCTGCCCGACCTTGCGCCGGTCCACGTCGAACGCGGCGACGATCTTCAGGTCGCGCGGGCGCCAGCCGCCCAGATCCCAGTGGCTGAGGCCGATGGCCTCGTTCGCGCCGCCGTTGGAATAGTGGGCGATGCCCTGCACCAGCGAACTGGCGCAATTTCCCACGCCTGCGATCGCGACATTGATCGGCGTCATCCGGCCTGACTGTCCTTCTGCGTCTGCGCCTGACCCCCTTCCGCCCGGGGTCGAACGTCAACAATTTGAAACATGAAGGCGCTCACCTAGCGGCCGGCCCCTGCTTCGGCAAGAAATCATAGGCCGTCCCGGCGAAATTGCCGCGCACCTCGTCGCTGATCTGCCGGCCATAGGCCCCAATCGCGTTCAGCAGCCGCCAGTGGGAAATCGCGAAGGTGATCGCAGCATAGGCCAGGATCATCAGGAAACCCTGCCACCACAGGCCGAAGGCGGCAAAGGGCAACAGGCTCCAGAAAAAGGTGTTTCGCCGCCCGCCGACAAGGCGGAAGCGCCGTTCGAACGGCCCCCAGTCGTCCAGCTGGCGGCCCGTGAAGCGGCGGAAAAACTCGCCGGACACGGCTTCCGTCAGGGCGAAGAGGATGATCCCCGCCGCCGCCAGCCAGGCGGCAACCCCGTGGCTGGCGGAAAACCACCAGGCCAGCGCCAGGATCCAGCCATATTCCAGCACCTTGTCCAGCACATGTTCCAGATCGCCCCAGCGGGAATATTCATGCCGGGTGCGGGCCAGCTTGCCGTCCACCCCGTCCAGAGGGCCCACCAGCAGCACGATCGCAAGCGCCCACCACAGGTGCCCGGCCGCAAACAGCCAGATCGCGGCCGCGCCCAGCACGCCGGTCGCCACCGTGATCATGTTCGGCGTGACGGGCGTGGGCAGCAGCAGCCGCACCATCGCATTTTCAACGGGCGGGTGGATGAAGCGGGCGGGCCAGTCGAGGCAGCCCTTCTGGGCGGCGGCCAGCAAGGCGTCTGTCGCGGCGGCCCGCTCCGCCTCTGCCACCGGCATGGCCCAGATCATCGGCACCTCGCGGCGGCGGTTCGCAACATACAGCGGCAACTGATCGACAGGCAGCCGCGCCGCGCCCGATTCGCAGGCCGCGCGGACCAGCGTGCCCGAAAGCTCCCACTCGCCCAGTGTCGCGGCCACCTCTGCCACCAGCGCGGGCGGCAGCAACGCCAGCCCGGCCCAATGGCTTGCCGCATCCAGCCGCTGGGCTGCGGCCGGCGGATCGCCCGCGAACTCCGCCAGCAGCGGCGCGTCGCCGCCGGACAGGGTTGCCGAAATCAGCCGGTCATCCGCCAACAGGCCGGGCGCCAGCATCAGCACGGCGCGGGTTTCACCCGACATCCCGGCTGCCAGTGCGTCGGCCGTCTGCACCCGGACCAGCCGCGCATCTTCGGACAGGCGCGCCCCGATATCGGCGGGCAGAGCCGGCGCGACGACGATCACGCGGTCCGCGCCCGCCTTCAGGGCCATGCGGGCCTGCCGTTCCAGCAGGCTGATCCCGCCCACCTGGCCAAGCCCGGCCGGTTCGGAACCGGAAAGGCTTTCGCCCACCATCAGAAGCGCGATGAAATCCATCCGCGCGTCCTTAACGGGGCCGTCGCGGGCTTGCCAGCCCGCCCCCGCTTTTGCGAGGGATTGCAGCGATGACCGGCGGCCGCCCCCCAGAGATCGAGACGCTTGCGAACCGCCTGCTGATCCACCGGCTGTCGCGCCTGGCGCTGCCGGGCGCGATCCGGCTGGGCCTGCACCCGAACCTGATCACGGCGGCGGGGCTGTGCCTGGGGCTGGCGGCGGCGGCGGCCTATCTGCGCTGGCCCGATCCCCGCTTCGCAACGCTCGGCCTGCTGCTGATGCTGGGCTGGACGGTGATGGACGGGCTGGACGGCCAGCTTGCCCGCGCGACCGGCAAGACCAGCGACGCCGGCCGCCTGCTGGACGGCGTGGCCGACTATTCCGCCTTCGTCGCCACCTATATGGCGCTGGCCTTCACCCATCCGAAGCCCGTTGCGGCCACGCTGATCGCGCTGGCCGCAGGCGCGGCCCACGCCCTGCAGGCCCAATTCTATGAAGGCGAGCGCGCGACCTATACCCGCCGGATCGCGGGCCGGTTCGAAGCGGTGAAGCGCCCGGAAACCGGCGGCGCGGCCGAACGGCTGTACAACCGGGGGGAGGCCCTGCTGGGCAACCGGGCCCGCCCGTTCGACGCCGAGCTGATCGCGGCCGACCCTGCCCGGCGGGAGGCGCTGCTGGCCCGCTGGCGGCCGGATGCCGCCCGCACCCTTCGCCGGATGGCGCCGCTCAGCGCCGACGGGCGGGTTTTCGCCATCTGGCTGGCGGCGCTTGCGGGCGAGCCGATCCTTTTCTGGCTGTGGGAGATTCTGGCCCTCAGCCTGTTGGCGCTTGCCGCGAACGCAGGGCTGAGGCAGGCGGAATCGGGGGCCGCACGCGCCGGCGCGGCCCCTGCGGACGATGCCGGAAACCGGAAGAACTGAAGGGCGCAGGAGAAGCCATGTCTGAGATCACCACCGTCCGGATGTCGTTCGTGATCGCGACATTGCTGGGCCTTGTCTGGCTGGGCTTCGGCTTCTGGGCGATGACGGCCGACGGCACCCAGCCGCACAGCATTTCGGAAGCCGTGCAGCAGATCGGCATCCTGCTGATGCCCATCGCCGCCATGTATGCGCTGGCGGCTGCCCTGCAGAACCGCGAACGGATCCCCGTGCTGGAAAAGTCCGACACGCTGGAGGAAACCGAGGCGCGGGTGGCCGGGGCGGCGGCGCGCATCAACGCCCTGAAGGATTCGCTGAGCGCGGACCTTGGCACATTGTCTGCCACGGCGGATCTTCTGGAAACCCGGTCGAGGGAGGCGCAACGGCTGGTCGCCGACCTGACCACCGCGACAAGCGGGGCGCTGGAAGCCAGCCGCGTGCTGGAATCGGTGCTGCCGCAGGCCGCGTCGGCGGCTGAGCGGCTGCGGCTGGCGCTGGGTGAAACGGGGGCCGTCGCCGAGGCGCAGGCCGACCGGGCGCAGGAAGCCGCGCGATCGGTCGCCAGCGGGCTGGAGGCGCTGAGCGCGCGTGGCACGCAATCGGCTGACGCGCTGGCGCAGGCGCTGACCACGCTGGAATCGCAGGCCGAACGCGGCCGCAGCCAGAGCGAGGCCGGGATGCGCGCCATCCGGGGCGAAGCCGACAATCTGTTCGAACTGCTGGAAAACACCCAGGCCGCCAAGCGAGAAGCGGCGCAGAAGCAAAGCGAGGCGATGCTGGCGCAGGTGCAGGAGGCCTGGCAGCGCCTGGAAGGCATGGCAACCGCCGCCTCCGCCCAGCTTGGGGAGCGGCTGGGCGACCTGGCCCGGCAGGCCGGGGCGATCGAGGGGCGGCTGACGGCGCAGGGCGCGCTGACCGAAAGCCTTGCCGCCTCTGGCGAGCGGGCCTTCAAGCTGCTGGATGCCCGGCTGCAGCACAGCCAGGAAACCTCTGGTCAGGCGCTGGAGCGGCTGCTGGCGCGGGTTCAGTCTGTCAGCACCGAGCTGGGCCGCATCGCGGAGCCGCTGAAAGAAGGGCAGGCGGCAACGCAGGGGCTGGAAACCGCCGTGAAGGCGCTGCGCGAGACGGCGCTGCAGACGGTGGACGTGCTGGGGGAAACCCTGCCCGCCCGCACCGTGGATGCCGGCCGCGCCGCCGAAACGCTGTCCGCCGAACTGATGGATCTCGTCCGCGCCATCGACGCCGCGCACGACAAGGCTGCGGCCCTGTCGGCCCCGATCGCCGAAAGCCGCGCCGCGCTCGAGGAAGCAAGCCTGGGCTATGCGGCCCAGCGCGAGGCCATCGAAGCCGCCGGGCAGGCACTGGTGGTGGAGTTGCAGCAGGCGCGCACCCTGATCGGGGAGGTGGAGGAACAGACGCACGACACCTCGCTGGCCGCTGCAACCCGGCTGGTAGACGCGATGGCCCGTGTGCGCGAAGTTGCCGCGCAGACGACAGGCACCATGCGCGAGATGCTGGACGGCGTGATGGCCGAGGCGCGCGATGCGCTTTCGGAAGCCGCCGACGACGCCATGCGCCGCAGCTTCGCCGGGCCGATCGCCGAAAAGGCGAAAGAAGCCGAAGCGGCCGCCGCGGCAGCCGCCGAACGCACGGCCACCAGCATGGCCGCACTCGCCAACACCCTGCGCCTGCTGGAGGATCGCTCCGCCGACCGTGTCGCCCAGTTCGAGGAAGCCCGGCAGGCGGAACTGCTGGCAGCGGCCGGGCTGCTGACCCAGCGGCTGGCCGATTCGTCGGTGTCCATCGCCTCGGCGCTGGGCAAACCGATGGACGATGCGGACTGGACGCAGTGGCGCAAGGGCGAACGCGGCCTGTTCAACCGCCGCGCCATCGCCCTTCTGGAACGGCGCGAGGCGAAAGAGCTGAAGGAGATGCTGGCGCGCGACGAGGATTTCGCCCGTGCCGCCCGCGATTACACCGGCAGCTTCGACGCCCTTGTCCGCCGTTTCGAAGGGCAGGCCCCTGCCCTGTCGGCGGCCCTGCTGGGATCGGATCAGGGGCGGCTCGCCGCCGCCCTGTCGGAAGCGCTGGAAGCCTGACGCGCCGGGATCAGGCCGGCGGCAGGGACCGGCCGGGTTTCGGCAGCAGCGCTTCCAGATCGGCGCGGGTGATCCAGCCCTGTTCCCAGTTCAGCCAGAACAGCCCGAACAGCAGCGCCGACACCAGCGAGGTCCACATCAGCTTGCGCGGCAGCGAAAAATGATGCGGCGCGCTGGGCGCCTGCCCCGGCACCTCCGCCTCCCCCAGCTCGCGCGAGGTCCGCACGCCATAGGGCAGCACCAGGAACAGGGTGAACACCCAGAACAGCAGATAGATGGCGAGGGCGGAATACCAGGGCATCGGCGCGTCAGACGTTGATGATCTGCACTTCGGTGGGCGGCTTCTTCCCCGTCCACTGCCGGGCGACACGGCGGACGGCGATCTTCACCTCGTCCTCCAGCCGCCGGCGATCCGAAAGGCCGAACTTGCCGAAGGCCGCGCCCGCGGCATCGGCGGCTTCGGCCAGGAACGCCTCTTCATCCTCTTCCACCGGCACGCCCTTTGCGATCACGCGCGGGTCAGCCGCCAGCCGCCCCTTCGCGCCGACCACGATCGTCACCAGCATCAGGCCTGACCACGCCATCTTGCGCCGGGCGTTCAGCGTGGCGCCTTCGGCGGGCAGGATCACGTCGCCGTCCAGCACCAGCCGGCCATGATGTTCATGGCCGATCACCTCGGGCCGGCCCGGCGCCAGCCGGATCATGCTGCCGTTCATCGGCACCACGGCTTCGGGCACGCCCCAGCCGCGCGCGAGACGGGCATGTTCCTCCATGTGCCGCCGTTCCCCGTGCACCGGCACCGAGATGCGCGGCTTGATCCAGCCATACATCGCCTCCAGCTCCGGCCGGCCGGGGTGGCCCGACACATGCACATGCGCCTGCCGGTCGCCCACGATCTCGATCCCGCGCGCGGCAAGTGCGTTCTGCACCCGGCCGATCGCCAGCTCGTTCCCCGGAATCTGCTTCGAGGAATAGACGACGAGGTCGCCCTTCTGCAGCTTGATATAGGGGTGCGTGCCTTCCGCGATGCGGGCGAGCGCCGCCTGCGGTTCGCCCTGCGTGCCCGTCACCACGATCAGCAGCGTTTCGGGCCGCGCGTCGGATGCGGCCTCCAGGCTCAGCGGTTCGGGAAAGTCCTTCAGATACCCGGTCGAGCGGGCGACCGCGATGATCCGGTCCAGCGAACGGCCCGCCACCACCAGCCGCCGCCCTGTCGCCTTCGCCACCTCGCCCAGCGTGTGCAGGCGCGTCGCGTTGGAGGCGAAGGTGGTGACGACGACACGGCCGGTGCGCCGGCTCTTCACCAGCTTCATCAGCCCGTCGAACACCTGGCTTTCGCTGCCGGAGGGTTCGGGGTTGAAGACGTTCGTGCTGTCGCCCACCAGCGCCAGCGTGCCCTTGCCGCCGTTGGCGCCGATGGCGGCCAGTTCCTCGGCAGAGGCCGGATCGCCCAGGATCGGCTTCGCGTCCAGCTTCCAGTCCCCGGTGTGGAACAGGCGGCCGTGCGGCGTGTCGATCACCAGCGCATTGCCCTCGGGGATGGAATGGGCGAGCGCCACATATTGCGCCTTGAACGGCCCCAGTTCCACGGTGCCGCCCATCGGCACCACATGCAGCTTCACCTCGTTCTGTAGCCCTTCCTCCTCCAGCTTGCGCCGGATGAGGCCCGCCGTGAACGGCGTGGCATAGAGTGGCACGCCGAGATCCGCCGCCAGATAGGGGATGGCGCCGATATGATCCTCATGCCCGTGCGTCAGGATCACGCCCAGCAGGTCGTCGCGCCGGTCCTCGATGAACTGAAGGTCGGGCAGCACCAGTTCCACGCCGGGCAGCGTCGGGTCCGCGAAGGTCATGCCCAGATCGCACATGATCCACTTGCCCCGGCAACCATAGAGATTGACGTTCATGCCAATCTCTCCGGACCCGCCCAGCGGCAGGAAAATCAGTTCGTCGCCCGGTTGCAAAATCATCAAGCCTTTCTGCTGGTGTCCCGGTTGGCCGCATGAATGCGCATGAGGCCCTTGATCATCAGGTCGGGATCCACATGGGAGATAGCGTTGGTGTGGCGGCTGAACAATGGCGCGAGGCCGCCCGTTGCGATCACGGTGACGCCGCCACCCGGGAACAGGCCCGTCTGCCGCTCGGCGATTTCCGCCTTCATGCGCGACACCAGCCCTTCGATCAGGCCCACATAGCCCCAGAACACGCCCGATTGCATGGCATGCACCGTACCCTTGCCGATCACGCCAAGCCCTTCGGCGGGGGGTTCCACCGCGATGCGCGGCAGCTTTGCCGCCGCGTTGTAGAGCGCGTCCATCGACAGGTTGATGCCGGGCGCGATCACCCCGCCTTCATAGGTGCCTGCGGCCGAGACCACATCGAAGGTGGTCGCCGTGCCGAAATCGATGATGATGAGGTCGCCCTGCCAGATGCCGTGGGCGGCAACCGCGTTCACCACCCGGTCTGCGCCGACTTCGGCCGGATTGGGCAGGTTGATGGGCATGCCATAATCGATGCCCGGCGCGCCCACCACCATCGGATCCACATTGGCGATGCGCCGCGCAAGCCCGCGCAGGTTGAACAGGGTCTGCGGCACCACGCTGGCGATGATCACATCGTCGATCGCGCTGCGGTCCAGCCCCTCCATCGCCATCAGCTGGTTCAGCCACACGGCATATTCGTCCGCCGTCCGCCGCCCGTCGGTGGAGATGCGCCAGCGCCAGCGGATCTCGCCGCCCTCCACCAGGGCGAACATGATGTTCGTGTTGCCCACATCGATCGCAAGCAGCATCAGCCCTCTCCTCCCCCGGTTGGCGGCACGCCCCAGACATCGCCGGCATGGATCACATGCACCCGCCCGTCTTCGCCATCCAGCCGAAGCGCGCCATCCGCGCCAAGCCCGGCGAAGCGCCCGGCCACCCGGCCTTCCGGCGCTGACGCCCAGAGCGGCGTGCCCGGCGGATGCGCGCGGGCCAGCCAGTCGGTGCGGGTGGCGGCAAAGCCCTGGTCCCGCCATTGCGCGCGGCGGACGGCGAATGCCGAGGCCAGCCGCGCGGCGAAATCGGCGGCCGCGATCACCAGGCCCAGATCGGCCAGCGCGATGGTGGCGCGATCCGGCAGCCTGGGCGCGGCCATGATGTTCACGCCGATGCCCAGCACCAGCACCTCGCCCTCCCGCTCCAGCAGGATGCCGGACAGTTTCGCCCCATCGAGCAGCAGGTCGTTCGGCCACTTCAGCTGAAGCCGGGCCACATCCACCAGCCCGGCCAGCACATCGTGCAGCGCCAGCGCCGCGACAAAGCCCAGCTCCGCCGGATTGCCTTCACCGGGCTGCGGGCGGATCAGGCCCGACATGGCGAGATTCCCCTCGGGCATCTGCCACTGGCGGCCCAGCCGGCCGCGACCGCTGGTCTGCCGTTCGGCACGCACCCACTGGCCGTCCGCGAACTGGCCGGCATTCTCGCGCAGCCAATCGTTGGTGGAGCCGACTTCGGAGAGGGTGAGGATCAGAACAGGCCCGGCCGGACGGCGGCTAGAACAGGCTGCCCGCGGCAAGGCGGGTGGCCTGCGCGAGCGGCCCCAGCAGCAGATAGCCGGCGGGCGAGCAGAAGACCGCGGCCGCCACCATCATGCCGTTGTTGACGACGGCCCCGCCCTGCCCGTTCGCCACCACGCCCGCGGGCGGATCAAAGAACAGGATCTTCACGACGCGCAGGTAATAATAGGCCGCGATCACGCTGGAGAGCACGCCCAGCACCGCCAGCAGCCACAGCCCGGCATCCACGGCCGAATTGAATACCGCCAGCTTCGCCATGAAACCGAACAGCGGCGGCAGGCCGGCGAGCGAGAGCATGAAGATCGACAGCGCCGTCGCCAGCCAGGGCCGCGTCCGCGCGAGGCCCGCCAGATCGTCCAGCGTCTCAACCGCATTGCCGTCCGCGTCTGTCAGCGCCAGCACCACCAGGAAGGAGCCGATCGTCATCACCACATAGATGACAAGGTAGAGCAGCACGGCCGACGCGCCGGATGCGGTTGCCGCGGCAAGCCCGATCAGCATGAAGCCGACATTGTTGATCGACGAATAGGCGAGCAGCCGCTTGATGTTGGATTGCCCGATCGCGCCCAGCGCGCCCACCAGCATGGAGGCGATGGCCATGAAGATCACCAGCTGCCGCCAATCCGCGATCATGCCCGAAAAGGCGTCGAGCGCGACGCGCAGGAACAGGCCCATGGCCGCGACCTTCGGCGCCGAGGCGAAGAAGGCGGCGACGGGGGTGGGCGCGCCTTCATAGACATCGGGCGTCCACATGTGGAACGGCACGGCCGAGACCTTGAAGGCAAGGCCGGCGAACACGAACACCAGCCCGAACAGCGCGCCCATGTTGCGGCCTTCGCCGGCGGACAGGCCCGCCGCGATCCGGGTGAATTCGGTGGAGCCGACGAACCCATAGACGAGGCTGACGCCATAGAGCAGCAGGCCCGACGACAGCGCGCCCAGCACGAAATATTTGAGGCCGGCTTCCGTCGAGCGTTGTTCATCCCGGTTGAAGGCCGCCAGCACATAGGCCGACAGGCTCATCAGCTCGAGCCCGACATAGAGCGTCAGCAGGTTGTTGGCGCTGACCATCACGCACATGCCCAGCGTCGCCAGCACGATCAGCACCGGATATTCGAACCGGTGCAGCTTCACCCGCTCCATATAGGGGAGCGCCATCAGCACGGCCGCCGCCGCCCCGCCCAGGATCAGGATCTTCAGGAACGAGGACAGCGCATCAGCCACATAGAGCTGGTTCCAGGCCAGTTCGCGCACGGGTGCATCATCGATCACCGTCAGCGCGGCGAGGCCGAACAGGATCACCGCGCCCCAGGACAGGCCCTTCAGGCTGTCGTTGCCGCGGAACACGCCGATCATCAGCAGCACCAGCGCGCCGGCCGCCAGCACCACTTCGGGTGCGCCGATGGAAAGCGATTGGGCGAGCGTCACTTGGCGTCTCCGACGGTTGCCGACGCCAGCTGCACGGGCGACTGGGCAACGATTGGGGTGTGGGGCGTCTGCGGCGGCGCGGCCCGTTCAAGGCGCGCCATCAGGCTGCCGACGGGCGCCTTCAGCGGTTCGAGGAAGGGCTTGGGATAGATGCCCATCCACAGAGCGACCAGCGCCAGCGGCACCATCACCGCCCATTCGCGACGATTCAGATCGGGCATCGCGGCGGCGTCCGCATTCTTTTGCGCGCCATACATCACCCGCGCGAACAGCCACAGCATGTAGCCCGCGCCAAGGATCACGCCCGTCGCCATCACGAACACCACCCAGGTGTTCGCCTTCCAGATGCCGGTCAGCGCCATGAACTCGCCCACGAAGCCCGACGTGCCGGGCAGCGCGATGGACGCCATGGTGAACAGAAGGAAGAAAATGGCATAGCGCGGCATGTTCGTGGTGACGCCGCCGTAGCGGTCGATCTCCCGCGTGTGGAGGCGATCATAGATGACGCCGACACAGAAGAAGAGCGCGGCCGAAACCACCCCGTGGCTCAGCATCACGACCATCGCGCCTTCCAGCCCCTGCGTGTTGAAGGCGAAGAGCCCGCCCGTCACGAAGGCCATGTGGGCCACCGAGGAATAGGCGATCAGCTTCTTCATGTCGGCCTGCACCAGCGCCACCAGCGAGGTATAGACGACAGCGATCATCGAAAGCCCCAGCACCACCCACATCAGCTGGACAGACGCTTCGGGGAACATCGGCAGGCTGAAGCGGATGAAGCCATAGCCGCCCATCTTCAGCAAAACGCCGGCCAGGATCATCGAGCCGGCCGTCGGCGCCTCGACGTGGGCATCCGGCAGCCAGGTGTGAACCGGCCACATCGGCATCTTCACGGCGAAGCTGGCGAAGAAGGCCAGCCACAGCCAGGTCTGCGCCTTCACCGGGAAATCATGCGCCATCAGCGCCGGAATGTCGGTGGTGCCGGCCTCGCGCACCATCCACAGCATTGCCAGCAGCATCAGCACCGAGCCGAGCAGCGTGTAGAGGAAGAACTTGTAGCTGGCATAGATGCGCCGCTTGCCGCCCCAGATGCCGATGATCAGGTACATCGGGATCAGGCCGGCTTCGAAGAAGATGTAGAAGAGGAAGATGTCGAGGGCGGAAAACACCCCGATCATCAGGCTCTCCATCACCAGGAACGCCGCGATATATTCCGGCACACGGGTCTTCACGCTGTCCCAGCCGGCGAGGATGCAAAGCGGCATCAGGAACACCGACAGCAGGATCAGCACCAGGCTGATGCCGTCAACGCCCAGGTGCCAGCTGAACAGGCCGCCAAACAGTTCGGCGCGCTCGGTGAACTGGAACGCCGCCGTCGAGCTGTCGAACCCGGCCCACAGAACAAGGCCCATGGCGAACAGCAGCAGCGTCGTGCCCAGCCCGACGAGGCGCGCCGTGCGGGCCTTCGCCGCCTCGTCGCCGGGCAGGAACAGCACCAGCAGCGCAAGCGCGAGCGGCAGGAGAATCATCGCGGAAAGCATCGGTCAGCGCACCATGAACAGCGCGCGCGGATGCGCGCTGATGAAGGGAAAATGGGTCATGGCGCCGCTCACCGGACCATGAACCATGTGGCAAAGGCCGCGACGCCGATCAGCATCACCAGCGCATAAGAATAGACGAGGCCCGTCTGGAACCGCTTCGCCACCACGGCGCCCGATGCGACCACCGCAGACAGGCCGTCCGGCCCGAAGCGGTCGATGGCGCCCTGATCGCCCGCCCGCCAGAACAGGCGGCCCAGCCACATCGCCGGCTTCACGAAGATCGCCCGGTACAGCTCGTCGAAATACCATTTGTTGTACAGGAAGGCGTGCAGATGCTTCCACTGCGCCTTGAACCCGTCGGAGAAGCCGGGGTTGCGGATATAGACGAGCCAGGCGATGGCAAGGCCCGTCAGCATCACGATGGCCGGCGCCCAGTGCACCAGCGCGGGCACATGGTGCAGGCTTTCGAAGAAGGCCCCGTCATGCACCAGGGTGCCGCGCCAGAAGGCGTGGTCTGCGCCGCCCACGAACCAGTCGTTGAAGATGGCGCCCGCGAACAGCGCACCGAAGCCCAGCACGCCCAGCGGCACCAGCATCGAAACCGGGCTTTCATGCGGATGATAGCCCGCCGTGCCCGTGGCCGGCGCGTGGTGATGATCGCCCTGATGGGCATGCCCATGGTCGTCGTGCCCATGCGCGTCATGCACCGCATGCTGGATATGCTCGGATCCGGCCCAGCGGGCTTCGCCGAAGAAGGTCTTGAAGATCAGCCGCCAGCTGTAGAAGCTGGTCAGCAGGGCGGAGAAGATGCCCACGAAGAAGGCCACGCGCCCGGCTTCCGATCCGCGTTCCCACGCCGCGAACAGCACCGCGTCCTTCGAGAAATAGCCCGAAGTGTAGTTCACGCCCGTGATGGCGATTGTGCCGATCAGCATGGCCGCGAAGGTCAGCGGGATCGCCTTCCTGAGCGCACCGTAATGGCGCATGTCCTGCTCATGGTGCATCGCGTGGATCACGCTGCCCGCGCCCAGGAACAGCAGCGCCTTGAAGAAGGCGTGGGTGAACAGGTGGAACATCGCCGCGCCATAGGCGCCGACGCCGGCGGCAAAGAACATGAAGCCCAGCTGCGAGCAGGTGGAATAGGCGATCACCCGCTTGATGTCGTGCTGGGTGGTGGCAACCGTCGCTGCGAAGATCGCCGTCAGCGCGCCCACATAGGTGACCACGGTGGAGGCTGTCGGGCTCGCGTCGAACAGGGGGGACATGCGGCACACCAGGAACACGCCGGCCGTCACCATGGTGGCGGCGTGGATCAGCGCGGACACCGGCGTCGGGCCTTCCATCGCGTCGGGCAGCCAGGTGTGCAGCGGCACCTGCGCGGATTTGCCCATCGCCCCCACGAACAGCAGCAGCGCGATCGTGGTGATCGCATCCACTTCCTGCCCGAGGAAGGTGAAGGTCGCCCCCTTGGCAAGCGGCACGCCCTGAAGGATCGTGTCGATGTCCACCGTGCCAAACAGCATGAACAGGCCGAAAATGCCCAGCATGAAGCCGAAATCGCCCACGCGGTTCACCACGAACGCCTTGATGGCAGCGGCCCAGGCGCTCGGCTTCTTGTACCAGAAACCGATCAGCAGGTACGACGCGAGGCCGACCCCTTCCCAGCCGAAGAAGATC
>NZ_JAYRCW010000040.1:20309-22604 GCF_041909755.1 Sandaracinobacter sp. | reverse complement strand
ATCGAATCGAGAAGCGCGTCGGCGATGCCGGTGACGGCGTTGGTGGCGCCGGGGCCGGAGGTGACGAGCACCACGCCCGGCTTGCCGGTGGAGCGCGCATAGCCTTCGGCCGCATGCACCGCGCCCGCTTCGTGGCGGACGAGGACGTGCTGGATCTGCTTCTGCCGGAACAGCGCATCATAGATGGGCAGCACCGCGCCGCCGGGGTAGCCGAAGATGGTGTCGACGCCCAGATCGACGAGCGCCCGGACGATGATCTCGGCCCCGCTCTGTTCCCGACCTTGCATGACATGCTTCCTTCGTGATGCTGTTCGATGTGGAGGGCGCGGAATAGGGAGGCAGCCCCCGGCTGTCAACGCCGGAAGCGACACAGGATTTCGAAATTTGAACTTTTCTTGTTCTTTTATGTCTGAACTTGCCGCTTCATGATGCGATTCATGCGAATTCTGGCAGGTCTGGTTGGCCTGGCCCTGCTGGCCGGGGAGCTGGCGCGGCGCGGCGAATCGGTGCTGGCGCAGCCGAAGGCGTGGGACGACCTGGTGGCGGGCGCACTGCTGCTGATGCTGGCGCTGGCGGGCGCGCGGGCCCGGCCTGCGCTGCATGCGGCGGGCTGGGCGCTGTTCACGGGCGTGATGCTGGCGACGCTGGGCGTGAACCTGGACGCCTGGATGACGGATGCGGCAAAGCCGTGCGCCGGGCTCTATTCCGGCGCGCTGCTGGCGATGCTGGGGGTGGGTGCCGCCGCGACCCTATGGTGGGCGCGGCGGCGCTAGGCGCTTCAGGCGCTGGCGCGCGCGATGCCGCGGTTGCGACGGCGGATCATGGCGCCCACCATGCCGAAGCCCGTGATCAGCATGGCCCAGGTGGCGGGTTCCGGCACCGCTTCCGCGCTGCCGAAGCCGAGGTCGCTGCCGTGGTAGGTGCCGAGGTTGACGCCGCTGCTGGCCTTCAGGTCGCCGGCGACGACGCTGCCGTTGAGCGCCGAGTTGGCGGCCACCTTTGCGAGCGGCGCCAGGATCGAGCCGTTCACGACCTGCGAGATGTCGAGCTTGGTGGCGTCGGAGAAGTTCCAGATCACCTCGCCGGCGAAGCCCGCGAAGGCGCCGGCCAGCGCCGTGTTCCAGTTGTAGCTGCCGTCGCCGGTGACGTTGAAGATCACCGTCAGCGTCGGGTCCGCGACGTTCAGGGTCCACTGCCAGCCGCTGAAGGCCGCTTCCGTCAGGTTGAACACGCTCTTGCCGGTGCCGTCGCTGACGGCGTTGAACGTCCAGGCGCCATAGCTGTTGCTGACGCTGTTGCCGTCGGTGGAGCCCAGCCCCGCGAGCGACGCGGAGAGCGCGGTGAGATCGGCTTCGAGCTTTGCGGCTTCGCTGTTGATGCCGCCCTGCAGGCCCGACGCATAGGCCGCGCCCTTGTTGGTGGTGATCGTGCCGCCGTTGGCGTTCAGATAGCCATGGCCCGCGCCGCCGGATTCGACGGTGCTGCCGGCGGAGCCGTTGGTGTTGGCGATCGTGCCGCCGACCTTCACGCTGGCATTGCCGGTCGCGAGGTCGAGCTGCTGGACATTGCCGCCCACAAGCATGCTGGCGGGCGCGCCGACCGGGCCGGCCGCGCCGTTGGCGCCGTTCTGCAGACGGGTGTAATTCTGGATCTTGCCGCCCACCGTCAGCGTGGCGCGGTCTGAGGCGGCGGCGCCCTTCGCGCTGTTGCCGGTGCCGAATTCGCCGCCGTTCTTCACGTCGCCGGCCACGAAGGTCTTGCCCTGCACGGCAAGCCAGCCCTGCGTGTCGCCAAGGACGATCGCGTTCAGCTCGCGCATGGCCTGAAGCCCCGCGAGCGGGTCACCGACAGGCGCCGTCGCCAGCGCGGGTTGCGCTGCGAGCAGGAGGCCGCCGAGGGCTGCGAGGGTGCGGTAGGTCATGATGCTCACTTTGTGTCCGTGTCGTTTCGATACGGCTGATATGGGGGCGCGCTTAGGGGATTTTGAGGGCGTTAACCGTGAGCAATTGTAAACTCGACGCTTGAACCGCCCCTTCAGCCGGGCGTGTGGCGGGGCCATCCGCCCGTCTGGTTGCGGGCCCATGTGGCCTGGCGCTTCGCATATTGGCGGGTATCGAACCGCCAGCGTTCGAGGGCGGCGGCTTCGTCGAGATCTCCCGACAGGTGGGCGAGCAGCGGCGGCACGCCGATCGCGCGCATCACCGGAAGCGCGGGCGAAAGCCTGCGCGCGGCGAGTCGCCGCACCTCATCCAGCGCGCCGGCGCGCCACATCGCCCCCCCCCGCGCAGCGATGGG
>NZ_JAYRCW010000040.1:0-20299 GCF_041909755.1 Sandaracinobacter sp. | reverse complement strand
CCCCCCCCCCCCCGCCACCACCCCCCCCCCCGCCCCACGCCGCCCGCCACGAGGATTTCGCGCGGCACCTCCACCACCAGCGGGCGCAGCGCCACATCCGGCAGCAGCCCGCCTTCGGGGGGCGCGGCCTGCCAGCCGGCAAGCGAACGGCCGGTGGCGCGGATCACCTCCAGCGCGCGGGCGTTGCGCTGGCTGTCGTTGGCGTGGAGGCGCGCGGCCATGGCGGGATCTTCGGCCTGAAGCGCGGCGCGGACCTGCGCGGGCGGCAGCGCCCGGATGGCTTCGCGCACCTCGGCCGGAATGGCGGGCACCGGGGCGATGCCGTCCAGCAGGGTGCGCAGGTAAAGGCCGGTGCCGCCGACAAGGATGGGCAGTTGCCCGGCGGCATGGGCGGCCGCGATCCCGGCGCGGGCGAGCGCCGCCCAGCGCGCGGCGGTGCAGGTTTCGGCCCCGTCGATCACGCCGAACAGGCGGTGGGGGGCCTGCGCCTGCTCCTCCGCCGTGGGCGCCGCCGACAGGATGGGCAGGTCGGCATAGACCTGGCTGGCATCGGCGTTGATGATCACGCCATTGTCCGTGGCGGCCATCCGCAGCGCGAGCGCGGACTTGCCGCTGGCTGTCGGCCCTGCAATGACGGCCAGCGGAGGCTTTTCCCGTTCCATGACCGTTCCCGACGCCCTGATCGCCACCCTGATTTCGCCAACCGGCTTGTCGCAGGCCGATGTGCTGGCTGCAAGCGATGCCGTCGCCCGCGCGGGCGGCATCCCGAGCGCCGAAGTGGCGGTGGACCCGCCGCACGCGACCGACCTGATCCTGCGCGGGCTGACGGCGGCGGCCGCGCGCGCCGCGCTGGAAGCCGCCCTGCCCCATCTGGACGTGGTGGTGCAACCGGCGGCCGGCCCGCGCCGCAAGGCGCTGCTGGTGGCTGACATGGATTCGACCATGATCGGGCAGGAATGCATCGACGAACTGGCCGATTTCGCCGGACTGAAGGCCGAGATCGCCGCCATCACCGAGCGCGCCATGCAGGGCGAGCTGGATTTCGAAGCCGCGCTGGACGCGCGGGTGGCCGCGCTGGGCGGGCTGGGCGCGGAGGCCATCCGCCGCTGCCTGGACGAGCGCATCACGCTGATGCCCGGCGCGCGCACGCTGATCGGCACGATGAAGGCGGGCGGCGCGCGCACCGTGCTGATTTCCGGCGGCTTCACTGCCTTCACCGCCGAAGTGGCGGACCGCATCGGCTTTCACCGGCAGGTGGCGAATGTGCTGCACATCCGCGACGGCCGGCTGGCGGGGACGGTGGAAAAGCCGATCGTCGATTCCGCCGTGAAGCGCGCCACCCTGCTGGCCGAACGCGACGCGCTGGGGCTGGCGGGCGCCGCCACGCTGGCCGTGGGCGACGGGGCCAATGACATCCCCATGCTGGAGGCCGCCGGGCTGGGCATCGCCTATCATGCGAAGCCGAAGGCAGCAGCCGCCGCCGATGCCGCGGTGCGGGTGGGCGACCTGACCACCCTGCTGTGGGCGCAGGGCATTCCGCGGGCGGACTGGGCGGCCGGCTGACCGCCTTCAGCCGGGGCTGTTGGCGAAGATCGCGGAGCTGACCGTGGGGGAGGCGGGGCCGCCCGCCAGCAGGCAGGTGCGCGCGCCCGCCACGGGATTCGCGCTTTCGCCGCGCAGCTGGCGGACGGCTTCCACCGCCAGGCCGATGCCATGGATGAAACCCTGCGCGAGATTGCCGCCGGAGGTGTTCACCGGCAGCCGGCCGCCATCCGCGATCAGATTTTCGAAGCGGATGAGGTCTGCCGCGGATTCGGCCGTGCAGAAGCCATGGTCGATCAGCGACATCACACCCTGCGCGTCGAAATTCTCGTAGAGCTGCACCACGTCGATATCGGCGGGCGACAGGCCGGTGGCGGCATAGAGGTTGCGGGCGACGGGGCGGAAGCCGGCGGTCGCGTAGAGATCGTCGTCGTCATTGTCGAGAAGGTCGCCCCAGCCCGCTTCGGTGCCCTGCGCGCAGCCGAGGAGATAGACGGGCGGCTTTGCAAGATCGCGCGCGCGCTCGGCGGACACCATCAGCAGGGCGCCGGCGCCGTCATTCTCGCGGCTGCAATCGAACAGGCGGAAGGGTTCCGCGATCAGCCGGGAGTGGCGCAGCATGTCTGCATCGAAGGGCTGGCCATAGGCGACGGCTTCGGGATTGCGGCTGCCGTGGTGATAGGAGGCGCGGACCAGTTCCTCCACGATTTCGCGGGGGACGCCATGATGTTCGAACAGGCGGTTGGCGCGGATGGCGCAGACCTGGGCCGGGCTGACGAGGCCGGCGGCCAGCATGTGATCGTTCAGATGGTGCGCCATCACCGCCGCTGACATGCGGCCGCTGCCGCCTTCCACCAGCGCGCGGAAGATGACGACGGCGCTGGCCTGCCCCGACAGGATCGCGGCGGCCGCGATCCCGAACGCGCCGGCGATGCCGCCGCCGCCGCCCCCCCAGACCGAGGCCGACCAGCGCAGCTCCCGGATACCGAGCGCAGGCATCAGGCGCACGGGTTCGTTCTTGTCGTCGCCATAGGAGACGAAGCCGTCGATCCCGGCGGGATCGAAACCGGCTTCGGCGCAGGCGGCCAGGATCGCCTCCACCAGCGTGCTGCGTTCGGGCAGCGGCGAGGCCCCGCGCCGGTACTGGCGCAGGCCGACGCCGGCGATGGCGGTGGTGCCGTAGAGCGGATGGGTCACGCGGAACGGCTCCAGATGATGGTGGGAATGGCGCGATCCGACACGCGCGTTTCGCCGATGCGGCCGGACAGCGGCTCGCCGATGCGCGGGTCGATCCGGTCGGGATCTTCGAGGCGGCCGTAAAGGCGGATGCCGCAGCCGTCCACGGCGGCGACGACGCTGGTGAAGGGCAGGTCCAGCCCCTCGGTCAGGCCGAAGCGGTGCCAGGTGCGCGTCCAGGAATAGAGGGTGGCCCGCATCGGCAGATCCTGCCAGTCCATCGTGGTGGACCCGCACTGGCCGCAGCGGTGCGCGGCCGGCCAGGTCCAGCGGGCGCAGCCGCCGCAGCGGGGCAGCCTCAGCACGCCGCTGGCAAGGCCCTGCCAATAGGGTTCGTCTTCGCCCCCCATGCCGTTCACTTACGCGTCCAGCGGATGGGCAGGGTGTCCAGCGCCATCACGGTGCCGGTGCGGAAATGGCGCGGGGCGCCGGGCACCAGCTCGAACGATTTCACCCGGCGGAACCACGCCTCTGTCAGGATGCGGATTTCCGCCCGGCCCAGCACATGGCCGACGCACAGGTGCGGGCCTGTCGAGAAGGTGATGTGCTGGGCGCGCGGGCGATCGATGTCGAGCAGGTCCGGCTGCTCGAACTTGCGGTCGTCGCGGCTGCCCACGGGCAGCAGGTTCAGCACCATGTCGCCCGCGCGGAAGGGCGCGCCGAGAAGATCCTTGTCCTTCACGACAAGGCGCGGCGTGTTGATCACGCCGAAGGCACGCACCGCCTCGTCCGCGAAGGCCTGGGACAGCCCTTCCGGATCGGCGGCGAGCCGCGCCTGAAGCCCGGGCATCTGCGCCAGCTGCTGGAAGGCGAAGCCGGTGACGTTGGTGACGGTGTCCATGCCGCCCAGGAACAGCACGAAGCTCATCGCCAGGATCTCGTCCTCGCCCATGAAGCGCGGCTCGCCGCCGCGTTCCGAGACGTCGGCCTGGATGAAATGGCTCATCAGCTTGTCGTCCGGATCGGCGCGTTTGGCATCGACGAGCTGCTTCAGGATGCCGAGGATCTGGCCGCTCAGCCGTTCGAGTTCGGCCGCGTCGTTCTGGGACGAGAAGAAGCTTTCGGCGAGGTGGCGGAATTCCTGCAGCCGCGAGAGATCCATGCCCATCAGTTCCATGAACACACTGACGGGATAGAGCTTGGCGACATCGGCCATGAAGTCGCCCTCGCCGCGCGCGACGACGGCGTCCACGATCCTGTCGGCCCAGTGCTGGATATGGGGGTTCAGGGCCTTCACCGCGACCGGCCCGAACATCGGCGCCATCGCCCGGCGATAGGGCAGGTTTTCCGGCGGATCGAGGCTGAGGGGGATGAAGAAGGGCGGGTTGGGAACGCGCGGGATCTGCATTTCCCGCACCGAGAAATGCTCAGGGTCGCTCACCACCTCTGCGATGGCGTCCATCCGCTTCACCATCCAGTGGCCGCCGTTGGACGGCGTCCAGAAGATGTCGGGCGCGTCGGCGATGGCGGCCACATAGCTGCCCTGCACGTCGCTGTTGATGCGCGGATCGGCATAGATGTCGAAATCGAACACCAGATGGCCCGGCACATGGGGCGGAACGGCGGCTGCAACTGTCATGTGCGTGGAATCTCCCTGTGCATCCTGTCTGGCCCTGTGCATCCTATCGCACGCGCGGCAGGCGCTCGTGTGCGCCGGCGTAGCGTTCGCGGACTGCGGGTTTGGAAAGCTTGCCGGTCGCCAGCCGGGGCAGCGGCTCGGGCGACCAGACGACGTAGCGCGGCACCTTGTAGTTGGAGAGGCTGATGTCGCAGTGGCGAATGAGGTCAGCCACATCGACTTCGGCGGGGCCGTGATAGACGAGGAATGGGGTTTCCCCGAAGCGCGCGTCCGGCGCGGCGATCACCAGCGCTTCGGTGATGCCGGGAAACTCGCTCGCCACGCGCTCCACCTCGGCGGCGGAAATGTTGAGCCCGCCCGAGATGATGATGTCCTTCATCCTATCCACGAAGGTGAGCAGGCCCTGTTCATCCAGCGTGCCGATGTCGCCCGAATGCAGCCAGCCGTTCCGGATCACCTTCGCGGTTTCTTCCGGGTTGCGCCAATAGCCCTGCATCATCCCCGGAGAACGCATGATGATCTCGCCGGGTTCGTGCGGGTCGCAATCGCTGCCGTCGGGGCGGACGACGCGGATGTCGGAGAACACCGTGCCCCAGCCGCACTTCTCGGGGCTTTCGAGCGCCAGATGTTCGGGCATCATGGTGACGTTGCCGCCGATTTCCGTCTGCCCATAGATCTGGCGGATCGTGACGCCCTTGGCGGCATAGGTTTCCAGGAGCTGGCGCGACACGCGCGAGCCGCCGGCTGTCGCCAGGCGGAGCGAGGAGAGATCGGCGGCCTGGAACTCCGGCAGCGCGGCGATGAATTCGAAGAAGGCGGGCACGGCGCCGAAGCAGCTGATCCGCTCTGCCTCGATCAGGCGCAGCGCGCGCAGCGGATCGAACTGCGGCTCCATATAGAGCGTGCAGCCCTGGGTGGCATAGTGCAGCAGCTGCACGAACCCGGCCGAGGTGTTGAGCGGCGCCAGCGTGATGACGCGCGCGCCGGGCGAGGAGGACACGCTCTCCACCGCCCAGATGGCGGCATAGGCCGTCATCGAGCGGTTGGTATAGACGACGCCCTTGGGTTTCGCCGTGGAACCGGAGGTGGCGATGATGACGACAGGGGCATCCGGCTGCGGATCATGCGCCACCTGCGCGGGATCGCCCGCCCTCAGCGCGTCGATCACGGCCATCGGGTGCGGCGACAGGCCCGCCGCCGCCATGTGCGCGGCCTGATCCGGGCCGGCGAAGGCGATGGCCGGTTCCGTCGATTCGCACAGCTCCGCGATCTCGCGCGGGGTGCAGCGGAAATTGACGGGGCTGACGATGCCGCCCGCGCGGATCACCCCCAGGATGAGGGCGACATAGGCGAGGCTGTTGGTGGCGCAGATCGCCACCCGGTCGCCGGGCTGAAGCCCTTCTGCCAGCAGCATGGCGGCGACGCGGTCAGACCAGTCTTTCCAGGCGGCATAGGTGAGGATGTCGCCGCCCAGCACGACGGCGGGCTGCGCGCCCCGCATCCTTGCCCACCAGGCGATCGCGCCCGGCAATGTCTGCGCCATGCCATCCTCTCCCCGTCGCGCGGCTTCCGGCCTGCGATCCTGATTCCGTGCGGACCGCAGCCCGCGCCGGCATCCTTCCCATGAAATGCTATGCAGCGCTTTACCTAATGGCAATAGATTTTTTCGGACAGGGCATCGCGGCTCTTGTGCAGGGGGGCGGAATGCGATTATCTATCGTCCATAGATAAGGCGGCAGGGAGAGCCGCTTCCGGGGAAGGATGCGAAGCGCGTGACGGGCGTTGCACAGGCCAGCCATGACTATGTGATCGTGGGCGCGGGCGCGGCGGGCTGCGTGCTGGCCTATCGCCTGTCCGAAGACCCGGATGTGTCCGTCTGCCTGATCGAGGCCGGCCCGCGCGACACGCATCCGTTCATCGCCATGCCCAAGGGGCTTGCCAAGGTGATGGCCGATCCGCGCCACCTGTGGGCGCATGCCGGCAAGCCGGAGGCGAGCACCGCCGGGCAGACGGAGACCTGGGTTCGCGGGCGGGTGCTGGGTGGCTCCACCTCCATCAACGGGATGATGTATGTGCGCGGCCAGCCGGCCGATTTCGACGGCATCGCGGAACTGAGCAGCGAGGACTGGAACTGGGCCCATATCGGCGCTGCCTATGCCGCGCTGGAAGGGCATGAACTGGGCGCCGCACCCACGCGCGGCGCGGACGGCCCGATGAAAATCACCATGCCGACCCTGCGCGACCGGCTGTCGGCCGCGATGATCGGCGCAGGCGTCGCCATGGGCTGGCCGCTGAAGGACGATGTGAACACGCCCGACAATGGCGACGGGATCGGCCATACGCCGCGCACCATCGCCAACGGCCGGCGGCAGAGCGCGGCGGTCGCCTTCCTGCGCCCGGCGGAGCGGCGACCCAATTTGAAAGTGCTGACGGGTTGCACGGTGGACCGGGTGACGTTCGACGGCAGGAGGGCGACCGGCATCGAGATGCTGCGCAACGGGCAGCGCGAGCATATCCGTGCAAGGGAAGTGATCCTGTGCGGCGGCGCGATGGCCAGCCCCGCGATCCTGGAACGATCCGGCATCGGAGACGGCGCCCGCCTGTCCGCGCTGGGCATTCCGCTGGTGCATGACAACCCGGAGGTGGGCGAGGGCCTGATCGAGCATCGCGGGCTGATCCTGCAGTGGAAGCTGACGCAGCAACTGTCGCAGAACCGGATGTTCCACGGCTGGCGGCTGCTGCTGTCTGCGGCGCGCTATTATCTGAACCGCAGCGGGCCGATGGCGGCGGCGGCCTATGAGATCGGCGGCTGGTTCCGCACCCGGCCCGGCCTGAACCGCCCGGACGCGCAGGTTCTGGTGGCGCCCTTTTCCTTCGATTTCGACAAGCAGCGGCAGGATGTGGAGCGGTTCCCCGGCATGCATGTGGTGGTCTATCCGCTGCGCCCCACCTCGCGCGGGCGCATCCATATCGAAAGCCGTGATCCCGATGCGCCCGCCAGCTTCGAGCCCAATTACCGGGCGAACGAGGCGGACCAGCAGGCGATGATCGGCGCCGTGCGCGTGGTGCGGGACTATGTGCGCCAGCCCCCGCTGGCAGAGCTGGTGGGCGAGGAAACGCTGCCGGGCGAAGCCGTCCGCACCGACGCCGAGATCCTGGACGCCTACGACCGGCTGGGCACCTGCGGTTATCACGCGGTCGGGTCGTGCCGGATGGGGAAGGACGCTGCCTCCGTCGTCGATCCGCGCCTGCGGGTGCGGGGCGTGGAGGGCCTGCGGGTGATGGACACCTCCATCATGCCGGTGATTCCCGCCGGCAACACGCAGGGGCCGACGATGGCGATGGCCTGGCGGGCCGCGGACCTGATTCTGGCGGACCGGCGAACCGGCATGGCGCAGGCCTGAGCGGCAGGCGGAACGCTTTATCTATTGACATTAGATTTACTGCTGTGGACATTGCTCGCGAGGAAGAACGCTGACCCGAAGGACGGCAAAAATGCCGCCGGGTTCGCCGGGGAGGAAAAGCAGATGACGAATCGCACGACTTTGGCTGCACTGATGCTCGGCACCGCGCTGGGCTGGCCCGGAACCGCGATGGCGGCCGACATGGCGGAGGCCGTCGAGGCGGCCGGCGGCTCCGAGGAGATCATCGTGACGGCCCGCCGGCGCGACGAGCGGCTGGTGGACGCCCCGGTGGCGATCACCGCCGTCGGCGGCGAGACGCTGTCGCGCTATCAGGCGACGCGGGTGACCGATATTGCCACGATGGTGCCCTCGCTGATCGCGGGCAAGGCGGCCTCTGGCTCATCGGCCAGCATCTTCCTGCGCGGGGTCGGCTCCACGGCGCTGTCGGCCGGGTTCGACCAGTCCGTTTCGTTCGTGATCGACGGCCTGCCGATGAGCCGCGGCCGCGAGATCGCCCTGCCGCAGTTCGACATCCAGCGCGTGGAAGTGCTGAAGGGCCCGCAGGCGCTGTTCTTCGGCAAGAACACGACGGGCGGCCTGATCAGCGTTTCCAGCAACAACCCGACCGACGAGTTCGAGGCCGGCGTGAAGGCCGGCTATGGCTTCAAGGCCGAGGAAAAATATGTCGAGGCCTTCATCTCAGGCCCGCTGACGGACACGCTGCGCGCCCGGCTGGCGGGCCGCTTCTCGGACAGCGAAGGCGCCTTCACGAACACGGCGGCCGAAACCTACACCAACTATATCCCCGGCCAGTACCGCACCCGCAACTCGAACAAGCGCGGCTTTTCCCAGAGCTATGGCCTGCGCGGGACGGTGGACTGGGACGTCACCTCGAACTTCAGCCTGCAGCTGAAGGCGGGGATGACCAGCGTCGAGGATGGCGGCCCGACCGACCTGGTGGAGCGGATCTGCGGCGGCGGGCGGACGACGCCGCTGGGCGCAACCGCAGGACCGGGCCTGGTGTTCCCGCCCAGCCCCAACGCCGACTGCTTCGTCAACGGCCGCTCCGACAGTTCGGCTCTGCCCATCCAGGTCGCGGAAACCAACTATCGCTACGCCCGCGACGGCCGCCTCTATGGCGATTTCAAATCGCAATATGCGATCCTGAACGCCGGCATCGACAGCGACATGTTCGATGTCTCGTCGATCACCGGCTATTATCATTTCCGGCAATATGACCTGAACAATGTGTCGGGCGAGGCCTATCCGGCGAGCTTCTCGCAGAAGGCGGACTTCACGCAGTTTTCCGAGGAGCTGCGCTTCCAGTCGAAGTTCAGCGGGCCGTTCAACATGCTGCTGGGCGCCTTCTATGCGCATGGCAAGTTCGTGTTCAACACCGACGCCTATATCGTGCCGCTGCCGCTGGATCCGATCAACAACACCTTCGTCACCTTCAAGCGCGACAATGGCTTCAACACGGATTCCATGTCCTTCTTCTTCGAAGGCACCTACGACATCACCGATGCGCTCGAGCTGTCGGCCGGGGCGCGCTACAGCATGGAAGGCCGCAGCAGCTATCAGCGGTCCCTTCCGGGCCACATCGCCTTTTCGGCCGCCTTCCCCGGCGGGCTGGAGCTGAGGGACCGCTATAGCGACGACAATCTGTCGCCGCAGGTGACGCTGCGCTGGAAGCCGCAGGAGGACACCACGATCTATGCCTCGTACAAGCAGGGCTTCAAGGCGGGCGGATACAATATCTCGCAGGTGCTGAACCCGGCCTCTACCGTGGCGGGCGGCCAGTATGAATCCGAAACGGCGGAAGGCGGCGAAATCGGCCTGCGCACCCTGCAGTTCGATCGCGCGCTCAGCTTCAGCCTGACGGCCTATTACTACCTCTATTCCGATCTGCAGGTGCAGTTCTTCGATCCCACCACCGTCTCGCTGACGGCGGGGAACGCCGGCGAACTGCGCACGATGGGCCTGGAAGCCGACGTCAACTGGCGCGTGCCCGGCGTGGACGGGTTGAGCCTGCGCGGCGCGGCCGCCTTCAACGACGCCGAGTATCGCAACTTCGTCGGCCAATGCTATCCGGGCCAGACCATCGCGCTGGGCTGCGACCAGCTGCCCGCGAACGGCGTGTTCAACGGGCAGGATTATGCCGGCCGCACGCCGCCGAAGGCCCCCCGGTTCGCCGGGCGGGCGGGCGCGGACTTCCGGATTCCGCTGAGCGACAACGGCCTTGGCCTGCGCATGTCGGGCGATGTCAGCTATACGTCGAGCTATGCCTTCACCGACGCGCTGCGCCCGGATGCCTGGCAGAAGGCCTATGCCAAGATCGATGCCGCCGTCAGCCTGGACGGGCCGGACGACCGCTGGAGCCTGTCGCTGATCGGCCGCAACCTGACCAACCGGCTGGTCGTCACGTCGGCCAACGACATCCCGTTCATGGGCGGCACCGGCACCGGCACCACCAGCGGAACCGTGGCGGACATGTCCTCGTTCGTGGACAATCCGCGCGAGATCTTCCTGGAATTCGCCGTGAAGTTCTGACGATCCTCCCCGGCGGCTGTGTCCCCCGGCACAGCCGCCAAAGGGCGGCATACATGGGATCGACCGCCAAAGGGCGGCATGTCAGGATCAGCCGCCTACGGGCGGCCGTATCGCGCCCGCAGCCCCGCCAGCAGCACCTTCAGCGATTCCACATAGATGATCTCGTCATCCTGCGGCCCCAGCCGCAGCGCGCGCGACAGGTTCGGAAAATGGGCGTCGTCCACGGGCGGCATGGCCGGGGTGTGGTGGGATTCCGCCGCAGATGCGAACAGCGACGCGCCGTAGGTGAACTTCTCGATCGCTTCCAGCAGCACGGCATGGGTTTCGGGCGGATAGGGGCAATCCACCAGCGTGCGCTCATAGGCCGGAAGCATCAGCTTTCGCGGAAAGAAGCGCAGCGTCAGCGTCGCGGCGTTCGGGTGCCGCAGCACGACGCGCCGGGTCGCCAGGCTCAGCTCGATGGTGCGGGTTTCCCAGTCGTCGGACCAGGTTTCCTGCTCGGCGTTGATCTCCTCCAGCAGCCGGCGGACAACCTGGGTGAGCAGTTCCTCCTTGTCGCGGAAATGGTGATAGAGCGATGGCGCGCTGACCCCCATGGCGCGGGCCACGGCCTGAAGGCTGAGGGAATCGAGGCCGTCGCTGTCGATAAGCGCCAGCGCTGTTTCCGCAGCCGCCTGCCGGGTGATGAGCGGCGAGGCAGGCCGGCCGGCGCGCGGCACCCTGGGCTTCTTCGCGGGCGCGGGCGCGCCCTCCGCGCTCACATGTTTCGGGGTGTCGCCCGCGGTTGCTCTCGTGCTCATGTCGGCACGCTAGACCGGCAATCCGCCCGTTTCCAGTCGGACGGCGCGAAACCGGCAATTTTATCTATTGTTATTAGATATGCGTTGGAGCGAGAATCGGCAGATGGGCAGGATGGAGACTCCGGCATGACGGGCGCCGTCACGCGCCGTTACCGGACGGCGGACGGGATCGAACTGGTTGGCGACGACGGCGGCGACCGCGCCGCGCCTGCGGTGGTGCTGCTGCACGGCGGGGGGCAGACCCGTCACAGCTGGGCCGGCACGATGCAGCTGTTGCTGGATCGCGGCTATCGCGTGCTGAACTTCGATGCGCGCGGCCATGGCGACAGCGGCTGGTCTGCGACAGGCGCCTATCATCTGGATGACCGCGCGGCGGATCTTGCCGAAGTCGTTCGGGATTGCACGGCGGGCTTCGCGCTGGTGGGGGCCTCGCTGGGCGGGGCGACCTCGCTGCATGCCGTCGCCTCCGGCCTTGCCGCCCGCGCCGTTGTGCTGGTGGACATCGTGCCCGATCCGGAGCCGGCCGGGATTGCGCGGATCGTGAATTTCATGCGCGCCCATGCGGGCGGCTTCGCGACGCTGGAGGACGCCGTCGATGCGGTCGCGGCCTACAACCCGTCGCGCCCGCGCCCGTCGGACCCCAGCGGGCTGATGCGCAACCTGCGGACCCGCGCGGACGGCCGCCTTTACTGGCACTGGGACCCGCTGACGGTTTCCGGGCGGCATGACCGCTTCCACGATGTCGTCCGCCAGTCCGCCGCCGTTGTCGCGGACCTGACGCATCTGCCGCTGCTGCTGGTGCGCGGGCTTTCCAGCGACGTGGTGAGCGATGCCGGAGTCGCGGCCTTCCGGGCGCAGATTCCCCGGCTGGAGGTGGTGGATATCGGCGGCGCGGGGCACATGGTTGCGGGGGATCGCAACGACGCCTTCGGCCAGGGCGTGATCGACTTTCTGGCGCGGCATCTGCCGCTTAAATCTATTGACATTAGATTAAGCGCGAACTAGGCATGCGCTGCATGCTGGGGAGGCTTTTGCGAGATGAACGACGTTGTGGAACTGGTTCGGCCTGCTGAACGCAAGGTCACGCGGCTTTCGGACCTGACGGCGAGCCAGCAGGCCGCGATCCGGCAGATACCGGCCGAGAAGGACGCGGTGACGGTGCCGCTGTCTGCCACGCGGCCCAATGCGATCTTCACCGGCGCGGACCGCTACGAGGCGGAGCAGGCGCGCGTCTTCCAGCGCTTTCCCGTGCCGGTCGCGCCCACGGCGCTGCTGGCCGAGCCCGGGTCCGTTGTGGCGATCGAGGCCTATGGCAAGCCGCTGCTGGTTTCGCGCACCCGCAACGACGAGTATCGGGTGTTCATCAACGCCTGCCAGCACAAGGGCGCCAAGCTGGTCGAGGATTGCGCCGTTCACCGGCAGGGGCGGATCGTATGCCCCTATCATGCCTGGACCTACGGGATCGACGGCAAGCTGATCGGCGTCGCCCGCCCGGACATGTTCGAAGCGGTGGACAAGGCCGCGCGCGGGCTGAAGGAACTGCCGTCGCGGGTGTGGGGCGGCATCCTCTATGCCCAGCTGAACGGCGGCGAGGCGGACTGGTCGAACCTGTCCCCGCAGGTCGCCGATGATTTCGGCGCGCTGGGGATCCCGGACGCCCATGTCTATGGCCGGCGCAGCTTCGAGCTGAAGGCGAACTGGAAGGTTGTGCTGGAGCCCTTCCTGGAAGGCTATCATGTGCAGCGGCTGCATGCCGCGTCGATCGGCACCCTGTTCCAGGACGCCCCCACCATCGTGGACCTGTTCGGGGTGAACATCCGGCAGGTGTCCGGCCGGATCGGCTATGTGCCCGCCATGCTGGACGAGCAGCCCGACGGCAACATCCACAAGCTGGTGACGCACGCCTACACGGCCTTCCCCAATGTTGTGCTGGTGACGAGCCAATATTACACCAGCCTGATGATCCTGATGCCGCGCGCTGTCGACCGGACGACCGTGCATTATTATATGCTGACCCCCGGCCCGGCGACGACGCCGAAGGCGGCCGAGGTGTTCGAACGATCCTTCGAGATGATCATCGGCGTGTTCGGCGGCGAGGATTTCCGGGCGGCCGAGATCACGCAGGCGGGCCTGTCGTGCGGGGTGCCGGAAACGACCCTCTATTGCGGGCTGGAGAGCAATATCATCCGCTATTACGAGGCGCTGGAATCGTTGCTTTGACCGGCGCGGCGGACGACGCGCTCGCCGGGATGCTGGCGAAGCGGCTGGCGGGCGTTGGCCCCGGCGAGGCCTGGCCCGCACTGGTGGCGGCAGGTGTTCCCGGCCTGTGCGTGCCGGAAGAGCTGGGCGGCCTGGGCCTGCCCGTGGCGGCTGCGGCGCCCGTTCTGGCGGCGCTGGGCGAACATGGCCTGGCGGCACCCTTCCTGGAAAGCTGCGTCATCGCGCCCGCGCTGCTGCTGAGCCGGCGGACCGGGGCGGGCGACGCGTTGCTGCGCGGGATCGCCGCAGGCGGGATCGTGGCGGTCGCCGGGCTGGAACGGGCACTTCGCGGCGCCGTGTCGGCCACGCCTGCGGGCGGCGGCTGGCGGCTGGACGGGGAGGCGAAGCTGGTGCCGGACGGCGCGTCGGCTTCTGCCATTCTGGTCGCCGCGCGCACGGAGGGCGGCGGAAGCGCGCTGCTGATCGCCGGCCGCGACCAGCCGGGGATCACCGCGCGCGCCTATCCCACGATCGACGACCGGGAGGCCGCCGACCTGTTGTTCCTGGGTGCCGAGGCCACGCCGGTTCTGGCCGACGCGACGGAGGCGCTGCAGGACGCGGAGGATATCGCGCTGGCCTGCCTGGCGACCGAAGCGGCCGGGCTGATGCGCGGGCTGGTGGAGCAGACACTGGCGCATTGCCGGGCGCGCGAACAGTTCGGCCAGCCGATCGGCCGGTTCCAGGTGGTGCGGCACCGGCTGGTGGACATGCGGATCGAGGCGCGGCGGACGGGCGCCATCGCGCAGCGTGCGATCGAGGCGCTGGACGGCCACTGGCGCGAACGCGGACGGCTGGCGAGCGCCGCCAAGGCGACTGCGGCCGAGGCGGGGCGCTTCGTGGGGCAGGCCGCCGTGCAGCTGCACGGGGCGATGGGCATGACCCGCGAACTGGACGCCGGGCGCTTCTTCCGCCGGCTGACGGTGATCGAGGGGCAGATGGGAAGCGCCGCCGAGCACCGGCAGCGCTATCTGAAGCTCGCCGCCTGAAGGATCAGAGGCGGAGATCCGCCTTTGCGATGATGTCGCGCTGGATCTCGTTGGTGCCGGCATAGATGCTGCCCGCCCGTTCGTTCAGATACCGGAGCGGCGCGATGGCCTGCCAGGGTTCCCCGCTGATGTGGTCGCCGATCGGGCCGGGATAGTCGAGCACCGGGCCGCCCGCCCGGCCCGCCGCCGGCTGCCAGGCGCGCGCCAGCGGCCCAGCGGCTTCCAGCGCCAGTTCCGTCAGCCGCTGCTGCAGTTCGGTGCCCAGGATCTTCATCATGGACGCGTCCGCGCCGATTTCCCGGCCGTTCGACACGGCCGACAGGATCTCGGATTCCAGGGCGTCCAGCACCTCCAGCCGGATCTCCAGATCGGCGAGCTTCGCCGCCAGTTCGGGCATGTCCGGCGCCACGCGCTTCAGCGCATCCAGCCGGATCTGCAGATCGGGCGCATAGGCGCTGCCGCCGCGTTCGAACTGGAGGAGATATTTGGCGACTGTCCAGCCGTCGTCGATGTCGCCCAGCACATTCGCGACGGGCACGCGCACATCATCAAAGAAAACCTGGTTCTGGATCCATTCGCCAGAGTTCATCACGATGGGGAGGACTTCGATGCCCGGCGTCGTCATGTCGATCAGCAGGAAGCTGATGCCCTGCTGCGGCTTCGGGCCGCGCGTGGTGCGCACCAGGCAGAACATCCAGTTCGCGACATTGGCGTGCGTGGTCCAGATCTTGGAGCCGTTGCAGATGAAATCATCGCCGTCCCGTTCGGCGCGCATCTGCAGCGCCGCCAGATCGGAGCCGGCCTGCGGTTCCGAATAGCCCTGGCACCAGAAATGCGCGCCAGAGAGGATTCGCGGCAGGAAGAACTGCTTCTGGGCCGGCGTGCCGAACCGCAGGATGGCGGGCCCGGCCATGGCGATGCCCATGGGGGAGAGCGGCGGCGCGCCGGCGGCCGCCCGTTCCCGCGCGAAGATGTGCCGCTGCACCACGGACCAGCCGGCCCCGCCATGCTCGACGGGCCAGGCCGGCGCCGCCCAGCCCTTTGCGTGCAGGATCGCCTGCCAGGCCATCGAGGCCTCGTGGTCGGCATAGACGCTGGTCATCCGCTCGCCCGACAGGCGGAGATCGGCCGTCAGGTGGGTGGCGAGGAAGTCCCGCACCTCCTGCCGGAAGGCCTCGTCGGCGGGGGAGAGTTTCAGGCTCAAGCGGCGCTGTCCTTCGGAATGAAGATCGATTTGGGCCGGGTGAATTCCATAAGCCCGGCAAGGCCGTTTTCCTGCCCGAAACCCGACTGCTTTGCGCCTGCCAATGGTGTGAAGGGCGTGGATTGCAGATTCTGGTTGATCCACACCGTGCCGGTATCCAGCCGGTGCGCCACCTCCAGCGCCTTCGACACATCCGCCGACCAGACGGCGCCCGCCAGCCCATATTCGGTGTCGTTCGCCCGCGCGATCACGTCGTCGAGATCAGACCATTTCAGCAGCGGCAGCACGGGGCCGAAGGCCTCCTCCACCACGACGCGGCTGTCCTCGGGCGGATTGTCCACGAGGGTGAGGGGAATGAAATAACCCGTATCCGGCACCGGGCCGCCTTCCAGCAGCGTCAGGCCGCCGGCGCGGGCATCCGCCAGCAGGTCGCGGACGCGGCGATACTGGGGCTCGTTCTGCACCGGGCCATAGCGGACGCCCTGCTGCGCGCCGTCGCCCACCGGGGTTTCCTTCGCGAGCCGGTGCAGCCTGTCGCGCAGGCGATCGTAGATATCCTCGTGGATATAGAGGCGCTTGGTGGCAACGCAGACCTGCGCCGTGTTGTGGAACGCGCCTTCGAACAGCTGGTCCGCGACGGCGTCCACATCCACGTCCGGCAGCACGATGGCGGCATCATTGCCGCCCAGTTCCAGCGTGATGCGCTTCAGATCCTTCGCAGCCGATTCCATCACCCGCCGGCCGGTCGCCGTGGAGCCGGTGAAGCTGATCTTCGCGAAGCCCTTGTGCGCGGTCATCAGCGGGCCGAGCTCGTCGCCGCCAGAGAGGATGTTGAACACGCCGGGCGGGAAGCAGCCGTGGATCAGCTCGCCGATGCGCAGCGTGGTGAGCGGCGTGAAGGGCGACGGCTTCAGCACCAGCGTGTTTCCCGCCAGCAGCGCCGGGGCGATCTTCCAAACGGCCAGCAGCACCGGGAAGTTCCACGGCACGATGCCGCACACCACCCCCAGCGGCACATGATGCACCTCGATCCGGCGGGTCGCGCTGTCCTCCGTCACCTCCACGGGGATGTCGAGCAGGGTCGTCGCCGCCATCCACATCGCGGCGCCCAGGATTTCCGCCTTCGCGCCGGGCAGCGGGCGCCCCTGTTCCTGCACGAACAGGTCGGCCAGCTCATCCGCATGGGCCTTGATGATCCCGGACGCGCGCTGCAGCGCCGCCTTGCGCTCGGCAACGGGCGTTGCCGCCCAGCCGGGGAAGGCGCGCCCCGCAGCCGCCACGGCGCGATCGAGATCGGCTGCAGACGCAGCGGGTGCCTGCGCGAACACCTCGCCCGTGGCGGGATTGCGCACGTCGATCCACCGGTCCGCCGGGGCGGGCGCCCCGTCGATCGTCATCGAAAGCCCTTGCGGCGCGCTGCTCATTCGGTTTTCCTCCCACCGCGGCATGACCTGCCGCTTGCCCGATGCAATCTAATGACTATAGATTAACAGCGCAACCTCGCCTTGCAGGGGGGGCCAGACAAGGGGAGAAACAGATGTCGCAGACCCTGCCGCTGACCGGCGGATGCAATTGCGGGGCTGTCCGCTATGCGCTTGCCACGCCGCCGCTGGCGGTGGTCGCCTGCCACTGCACCTCGTGCCGCAGGCAATCGGGGGCCACCTTTTCGGTGAACCTTGTGGTGCTGGCGGACAGCATGGCAGTCCAGGGGCAGCCGGCGTCGTGGAACGACCCGGATACTGAAAGCGGGCAGCCGCTGGCGCGCGAATTCTGCGGCACCTGCGGATCGCCGATCCGGTCCGTTCCGGCCTCCAGCCCAGGCGTTTTCGCGGTGAAGGCCGGGACGCTGGATCATCCGGACGGGTTTGCGCCGCAGATGCACATCTGGACCTGCTCGCGCATCGACTGGGTGGAAGTACCCGCTGCGCTGCCGTCGTTCCCGAAGGGGCCGCCGGCACCCGGCGGCCGCTGAGCGCGGCTCAGGCGGGCTTGTCGCCGCCCGCCACGCCGAACTGGCGCACCGCTTCCAAGGCCTTGGCCGCATACATGGCGCTGGGGCCGGCCCCCATATACACGGCGAGGCCCAGCGTTTCGGCCACTTCGGCTTCGGTCGCACCCGCCTTCACGGCGGCCTTCGCATGATAGGCGATGCAGGGATCGCAGCGCACCGCCACCGAGATGCCCAGCGCGACCAGCTCCTTCGTGCGCGTGTCGAGCGCGTTCGTCGCGGTGGCGGCCTGCGCCATCTGCCCGAAGGCCTTCATCACTTCCGGCTGAAGGCCGCGCAGCGCGGCGACCTGCGGGTTCATGTCCTGAACCAGTCCGGGCCAGTCCTGTGCCATCATCCTCTCCTCTTCGTTCAGATTGTCGTGGCCGCGGGCGATTCGGGCAGGCCGTCGTCGCGCAGCAGGATATAGATGGCCGGGATCACCAGCACCGTCAGCAGCGTGGACGAGGCAAGCCCGAACAGCAGGCTGATGGCCAACCCCTGGAAGATCGGGTCCATCAGGATGGTGGCCGCCCCGATCATCGCCGCCAGCGCCGTCAGCACGATCGGCTTGAAGCGGATGCGCCCGGCTTCCAGCAGCACGTCGCGCATGGGTTTGCCCGGCGCGCGGGCATGGTTGATGAAATCCACCAGCAGGATGGAATTGCGCACGATGATCCCGGCGAGCGCGATGAATCCGATCATCGAGGTGGCCGTGAACGGCGCGCGGAACAGCATGTGGCCGATCACGATCCCCACCAGCGTCAGCGGGATGGGCGTCAGGATCACCAGCGGCACCTTGAAGTTGCGGAACTGGGCGACGACCAGCACATAGATGCCCAGCAGCGCCACCATGAAGGCACCGCCCATGTCGCGGAAGGTCACCCAGGTGATCTCCCACTCCCCGTCCCACAGCAGGGTCGGCACGCTCTCGTCCTCGGGCTGGCCGTTCAGGCGGATCACCGGCTTCACCAGACCGGCCTTTTCCCAGTCGAACCCGTCGATGGCGTCGCGCACGGCGATCATGCCGTAGATCGGCGCTTCCTGCGTGCCGGCCAGTTCGGCCAGCACCATGTCGGCTGCGCGGCCGTTGCGGCGGAACAGCATGTGCTGCCCCTGCCCGCGACCGGCGCTGACAAGCTCGCCCAGCTCGACGAGGCGCGGGCCGGCGGGTGTCGCCGCGACGGCGACAGGCGTCGCCTGAAGCGCCCCGCCCCAAACCCGCTGGGACTGATCCAGCGACACCTCGATGGGCAGCGGGCTCTGCCCGCCGCCGCGCGGCGCATAGCCGACCACCTGCCGTCCCATCACCGCGCCCACGCTGTCGAGCAACTGGCGTTCGGAGAGGCCCAGATGATCGAGCGCGGCGCGATCCGGCACCAGCCGCAGTTCAGGCGCGGGCGTGCGGAAGCTGTTCTGCACGTCCACGATGAAATCCACCTGCCGGAACAGCTTTTCCACCTGCATCGCGGTCGCCCGGCGGCTGGCTTCGTCGGGCCCGTAGATTTCGGCCAGCAGCGTCGCCATCACCGGCGGGCCGGGCGGCGTTTCCACCACCCCCAGCGTCGCGCCTGCGGGCAGCGGCACGGCCTTCAGCGCCTGCCGCAGATCCAGCGCGACCTGATGGCTCGACCGGTCGCGGTCGGACCGGTGCTGCAGCGTGATCATCACATCGCCCTGGTTCGGATCGCGGCGCAGGAAATAATGGCGGACAAGGCCGTTGAAGTTGAACGGCGCGGCCGTGCCGGCGTTCAGGTCCATCGCCGTCACTTCGGGCATGCCTGCCGTCACGTCGGCCAGCGCGATCAGGGTGCGCTGCGTATCCTCCAGGGTGGCGCCGGCGGGCATGTCCAGCACCAGTTGCAGTTCCGACTTGTTGTCGAACGGCAGCAGCTTCACCGTGACGGCGCGGAAATAGAACATCGAACCCGCGACAAGCGTGGCGATGCCCACCGCCAGAAGGAAGGCGCGCGCCGTGCCGCGCGTGGCGATCACGCGCCGGGCCACCGCTTCATAGGCGCGGCCCAGCCGGCCGCCATGGGCGTCGTCTGCATGATGGCCCTGCCCGAAGATCGCCATGCGCGCGAACCGCACCATCAGCCAGGGGGCGATGATGACGGCGACGAAGAAGGAGAAGATCATCGCGGCCGACGCGTTCACCGGAATGGGCGCCATGTAAGGCCCCATCAGGCCCGAGACGAACAGCATCGGCAGCAGCGCGGCGACGACGGTGAGGGTGGCGACGATGGTGGGATTGCCCACTTCCGCCACGCCGTCGATCGCCGCCTCGATCTTCGAGCGGCCGTCGGCCATCGCCCAGTGGCGGGCGATGTTCTCGATGATGACGATGGCGTCGTCCACCAGGATGCCGATGGAGAAGATCAGCGCGAACAGGCTGACGCGGTTGATGGTGTAGCCCATCAGGTTCGAGGCGAACATGGTGAGGAGGATGGTGGTGGGGATGACGATCGCCGTCACCGCCGCTTCCCGCCAGCCGACGGCGAAGCCCACCAGCAGCACGATGGAAACCGTGGCGAGCGCAAGGTGGAAGATCAGCTCGTTCGCCTTCTCGTTCGCCGTTTCGCCATAGTTGCGGGTGATTTCGGCGCGCACGCCATCCGGGATCAGGCTGCCCTTCAGCCCCTCCAGCCGCGCAACCGCCGCGTCGGACACCGTCACTGCGTTTGCACCGGAGCGCTTGGCGATGGCGATGGACACGGCCGGGGCCAGCGTGAAGGCGCCGTCACCGTCG
>NZ_JAYRCW010000039.1:0-23341 GCF_041909755.1 Sandaracinobacter sp. | reverse complement strand
CCCGCGCACGCCCAGCGCCCGCGCCAGCACATCGGCCTGGCGTTCGATTTCCGCCACGATCCCGGCCGGCAGGCTGTGCGGCGGCAGCGAGCAGGCGCTGTCGCCGGAATGGACGCCCGCCTCCTCGATGTGCTGCATCACGCCGGCCACATGCACGGTTTCGCCGTCGCACAGCGCATCCACGTCCACCTCGATGGCGTCGCGCAGGTAACGGTCGATCAGCACCGGGCTCTCGCCCGACACCTTCACCGCCGTCTCGATGTAGGTTTCCAGGCTGGCGGTCGTCTCCACGATCTCCATTGCCCGGCCGCCCAGCACATAGGAGGGCCGCATCAGCACCGGGTATCCGATGCGCTCGGCCACCGCGACGGCCTCTTCCCGGCTGCGGGCAATGCCGCCGGCGGGTTGTTTCAGCCCCAGCCGGTCCACCAGCGCCGCAAACCGCTCGCGGTCCTCGGCCAGATCGATGGCGTCGGGCGAGGTGCCCAGGATCGGGATCCCGGCGGCCTCCAGCGGCCGCGCCAGCTTCAAGGGCGTCTGCCCGCCGAACTGCACGATCACGCCCATCAGAGTGCCGTTCTTCTGCTCGATATGCAGCAGTTCCAGCACGTCTTCCGCCGTCAGCGGCTCGAAATAGAGCCGGTCGGACGTGTCATAATCGGTGGAGACGGTTTCCGGGTTGCAGTTCACCATCACGGTTTCGAACCCGGCGCCGCCCTTTTCCACGGGCCCCAGCGCAAAGGCCGCGTGGCAGCAGCAGTAATCGAACTCGATCCCCTGCCCGATCCGGTTCGGTCCGCCGCCCAGGATCACCACCTTGGTGCGGTCGGAAGGTTCCGCCTCGCATTCGGTGCCGCCATAGGTGGAATACATATACGGCGTCAGCGCCTCGAACTCGGCGCCGCAGGTGTCGATCCGCTTCATCACCGGGCGCACGCCCAGCTTGTGCCGCTTGGCGCGGACATTCACCTCCGGAATGTCGGCCAGCGTCGCCAGCCGGGCATCGGAAAAGCCCATCGCCTTCAGCGCGCGGAAGCCCTGCGCGTCGGCCGGCAGCCCATGCTCCTTCACGCGGGCCTCGGCCTCGATGATCTCGGCCAGCCGCGCCACGAACCAGGGGTCATAATGCGAAACCCGGCTCACTTCGCTCGGCACGATCCCCACCCGCAGTGCATGCGCTGCGATCAGCAGACGGTCCGGCACGCGCTTGCCCAGCGCAGCCAGGATCTCTCCCTTCGAGGCGTGGGCGAAGCCATCCGGTTCGTCCAGCCCGGTCAGGCCGGTTTCCAGCCCGCGCAGCGCCTTCTGCAGCGATTCATGGATGTTGCGGCCGATGGCCATCACTTCGCCGACAGACTTCATGGAGGTCCCCAGCGTGCTGTCGGCCCCCTTGAACTTCTCGAAGGCGAAGCGCGGGATCTTCGTCACCACATAGTCGATGGTGGGTTCAAAGCTCGCGGGCGTCACGCCAGTGATGTCGTTGCGGATCTCGTCCAGCGTATAGCCCACCGCCAGCAGCGCCGCGACCTTGGCGATCGGGAAACCGGTTGCCTTCGAAGCCAGCGCAGACGACCGGCTGACCCGCGGGTTCATCTCGATCACGACCAGCCGGCCGTCTTCCGGGTTCACGGCGAACTGCACGTTCGATCCGCCGGTTTCCACGCCGATCTCGCGCAGCACCGCAATGCTGGCGTTGCGCATGATCTGATATTCCTTGTCCGTCAGCGTCAGCGCCGGCGCGACGGTGATGGAATCGCCTGTATGCGTGCCCATCGGGTCGATATTCTCGATGGAGCAGATGATGATGGCATTGTCCGCCGTGTCGCGGACCACCTCCATCTCATATTCCTTCCAGCCCAGCACCGATTCCTCGATCAGCACCTCGGTCGTGGGCGAGGCGTCCAGCCCGCCCAGCACGATGCGGATGAATTCCTCGCGGTTATAGGCAATGCCGCCGCCGGTGCCGCCCATGGTGAAACTGGGGCGGATGATGGCCGGCAGGCCCACATGCTCCAGCTCGCGCAGCGCCTCTTCCAGCGTATGCGCCACACCGGAACGGGGCGATTCCAGCCCGATCTTGTCCATCGCGTCGCGGAATTTCAGCCGGTCCTCGGCCTTTTCGATGGCGTTGGCGTCGGCCCCGATCAGCTTCACGCCCAGCCGGTCCAGCGTGCCGTCCTTCGCCAGCGCCAGCGCGGTGTTCAGCGCCGTCTGCCCGCCCATCGTCGGCAGCACCGCGTCGGGCCGCTCCTTCTCGATGATCCGCGCCACGATGTCCGGCGTGATCGGCTCGATATAGGTCGCGTCCGCCAGTTCGGGGTCGGTCATGATGGTGGCGGGGTTGGAATTGACGAGGATGACGCGATAGCCCTCCCCCTTCAGCGCCTTCACCGCCTGGGTGCCGGAATAATCGAACTCGCACGCCTGGCCGATGATGATCGGCCCCGCGCCGATGACGAGGATGGATTGGATGTCGGTCCGCTTGGGCATCAGCTCGCTTTTCCGGTTTGTGCTTCGCAACCCCAGCCGTCGAACTCGACGCCATGGGTGATCTCGATTTCCAGCGCACGCTTCACCAGCGCCGCCATCACCTCGGGTTCCACCGTGCTTTCCACGATGAAGTCGGCAGCGATGTCGCCATCCTCATATTCGCCGAACTCGATGAACTCGAAGCCCAGCGCCTCCGACGCCTCCACCAGCGCCTCGATGGCTTCCTGCGAACCCTTGAAGTGCAGATCGATCGGCCGGGTGAGCGAGGCGATATCCCCATTCTCCGCCAGCGCCTTCAGCACGTCGGCATCCGCCGCAATCTCGACGGCGAGCTTGTCGGGGTCGATTTGTGGGTGTGACATGTCTCTCTCCTTCTCCCGCGCCGCGCTGGGGGGGTGAGGGGGGGGTAGGGGGGAGCGCCCTCGCCGCCTCAGCAACGGTCAACGCGACAGCAACCGGCTCCGCCAGCACCTGCTCGTTGGAAAACCGGATGACGGTCCAGCCAAGTGCTTCCAGCCGTGCCGTTCGAACCGCATCGGCCTCTGCCGCCATATCGTGCGACCAGCCATCCACCTCAACCGCAAGCTTGCGCGAACGCTCGGCGAAATCGAGAATGTAACCGGAAACCGGCACCTGCCGGACGAACTTCAGCCCGTCCGTGCGGCCAGCGCGCAGATAACGCCAGAGCGCGGTCTCTGCCGGGGTCTGTGCCGCGCGCATCTGTTTCGCCAACGGCCTGAGCGTGGCGGCGGCGGCACGGTCGCCCCCTCTCCCCGGCCCTCTCCCCCGGGTGGGGGAGGGAGAAGGTTGCGGGTTCGTCACTTCAACCCCTCCACAAACCGCCGGAACAGATAATAGCTGTCCTGCGGCCCCGGAGACGCCTCCGGGTGGTGTTGCACGCTGAAGGCCATCTGGTCCGTCAGCTCCAGCCCGCATAACGTCTGGTCGAACAGGCTGATGTGGGTCGCCCGCGCATTGGCGGGCAGCGTCTCTGCGTCCACGGTGAAGCCGTGGTTCATGGAGGTGATCTCCACCTTCCCGTCCGACAATTGCTTCACCGGATGGTTCGCGCCGCGATGGCCCTGGTGCATCTTCGCCGTCTTCGCGCCGATGGCGATCCCCAGCAGCTGGTGGCCCAGGCAGATGCCGAACAGCGGCTTTTTCGTCGCCAGCCACTTCCGGATGGTGGGCACCGCATACAGGCCCGTCGCCGCCGGATCGCCCGGGCCGTTCGAAAGGAACAGCCCATCGGGGTTCAGCGCCATGATCTCTTCAAACGTCGCGGTCGCGGGCACCACCGTCACCCGGGCCCCGGCATCCACCAGCTGGCGCAGGATCGCGCGCTTGATGCCAAAATCCACCGCCACCACATGCGGGGCCTCGGCCGGCAGATTGCCCGGCTGATAGCCTTCGCCCAGCGTCCAGGGGCCTTCATCCCACGTCCAGGTCTGGGTGGAGGACACGTCCTTCGCCAGATCCAGGCCTTCCAGCCCGCTCCAGCCAGCAGCCTTCGCCACCAGCGCGTCGATGTCGAACACACCATCCCTGCGGTGCGCGATCACCGCATTGGGCGCGCCCAGCTTCCGGATGCGGCGGGTGATGGCGCGCGTGTCCACGCCCGTCACCCCGATCCGGCCCCAGTCCGCCAGCCACTGGTCGAACGGCTTGTCGGCCCGAAAGCTGGACGGCGCGGTGATCGGCTCGGCCATCACGCAGCCCAGCGCATGGGGGTTGATCGCCTCCACGTCCTCGGCGTTGGCGCCCACATTGCCGATGTGCGGGAAGGTGAAGGTGATGATCTGCCCGGCATAGCTGGGGTCGGTCATCACTTCCTGATAACCCGTCATCGCGGTGTTGAAGCACAGTTCGCCGACAGCATCGCCTTCGGCCCCCGCGCCATGGCCCCAGAACAGGGTTCCATCGGCAAGAGCTACGACTCCGGTCGCGCCGGACGGTTGGCGCGCGGAAGGGTCGTCGGCCATCGGCAGATCCTCGAGATACAGGTTTCGGGCTAAGGCGCCGCGATAGGGGGCGACGCGCTGTTGGTCAATGCCGCGCCTGCGCTTATGTGGGCCTTCAAGGAGACATGAGAGCTATGATCCGCGACGAACTCAAGACAGGCCTTGTCGATTCCATGAAGGCGAAGGACAGCACGCGCGTGGCGGCCATCCGGCTGATCCAGGCGGCGATCAAGAACCGCGATATCGAAGCCCGCACCGGCGGCGCGCCGGCCGACGACGATGTGCTGGTGATGGAAGTGCTGGGCAAGATGGCCAAGCAGCGCCGCGAATCGATCGAGATGTTCGAAAAGGGCAACCGCCCCGAACTCGCCGCCGCTGAACAGGCCGAGCTGGCGGTGATCGAAAGCTTCCTGCCGAAACAGATGTCGGAGGATGAGGCGAAGGCCGCCATCGCCGCGCTGGTGACCGAGGCCGGCGCGACATCCGTGAAGGACATGGGCGCGGTGATGGCGCTGGTGAAGGCGAGGCTTCAGGGCCAGATCGACATGTCGAAGGCGTCCGGCATGGTGAAGGCTGCGCTGTCCTGAGATGAGACTGTCCTGACATGAGGCTGTCCTGACATGAGTCTGCCGCCCGACTTTCTCGACGATCTCCGCGCCCGCACAGGGTTGGCGGCGGTCGTCGGCCGTCGCGTGAAGCTGACGCGCGCGGGCCGCGAACTGAAGGGTTGCTGCCCCTTCCACAATGAAAAGACGCCCAGCTTTTACGTGAATGAAGACAAGGGCTTCTATCACTGCTTCGGCTGCGGCGCGCACGGAGACGCCATCCGCTTCGTGATGGAGCAGGATGGCCTGCCCTTCATGGATGCGGTGAAGGCGCTGGCCGCGGAAGCCGGGCTGACAGTGCCCGAGATGCGGCGGGACGACCCGGAGGCGCAGAAGCGCGCCGGCCTCTACGAGGTGATGGAAGCCGCCGGGGACTGGTATCGGGCGCAGCTGCAGGCCGTGGGCGGCGCCGATGCCCGTGCCTATCTCGATCGCCGGCAGGTCCGGGCGCCGCTCGTCGCCCAGTTCGGCCTGGGGTTCGCGCCCGATTCGCGCGATGCGCTTTCAAAGGCCCTGAAGGCAAAATTCGAAACGCTGGAACCGGCGCAACTGGCCGAAGCCGGCCTCACGGGAGAGGCGGAGGGCCGCCGCTATGACCGGTTCCGCGGCCGGCTGATGTTCCCGATCCACGATCCGCGCGGCAAGCCCGTGGGGTTCGGCGGCCGCATCCTGGGCGATGGCGAACCCAAATATCTGAACTCGCCCGAAGGCCCGATCTTCCACAAGGGCCGCCTTCTCTACAACTTCCACCGCGCCGCGCCCGCCGCGCGCAAGTCCGGCCGGCTGCTGGTGGTGGAAGGCTATATGGATGTGGTGGGGCTGGCGGGCGCCGGCCTGATGGAGGCCGTGGCCCCGCTCGGCACTGCCCTCACCGAAGAGCAGATGCAGCTGGCCTGGAAGCTGGTGCCGGAACCGGTGCTGGCCTTTGATGGTGATGGCGCGGGGATGCGCGCGGCCTCGCGCGCGGCCACCCGCGCGCTCCCGCTCATCGGGCCGGGCCGCTCGCTGCGCTTCGTGGCGTTGCCGAAGGGGCAGGATCCAGACGATCTCGCCCGCACAGGCGGCAAGGCGGCGGTCGAAGCCCTGCTCGCAACCGCCATTCCGCTGGAACGCTTCCTGTTCGAGCGCGAGGCAGAGGCCGCCCCGCTCGACACGCCGGAACGCCGCGCCGATTTCCGCCAAAGGCTGAAGGCGCTGGCGAACGAGATTGCGGATCAGGACGTGCGTCGCGATTATCTCCGCACATGGCTGGATCGCGCGGACGCCCTGCTGCGCCCCGCGCGGCCCGATCGCGCTGGTGTGGCCCCTCGCAACTTCGAACGGCGCCGCGGCATGGGCGGGCCGCCCCCAATTCCGCCTGCGCGCCCGGAAACCCGCGCGGCCGCCGCCGGCCGGCAGGAACAGACCTGCGCCATGCTGCTGAAGACGCTCAGCCTCAATCCTGCCCTTGTCGATGATCTGGTGGAGCCGCTTGCGGAACTGGCGCTGGAAACGCCCAGCCTGATGCTCGCGCGCGACCGGCTGATCGTCCATCAACCGCCCGGGGAGTTGCTTGCAGGACACGGTGCGCTCTTCGGCGGCATCAAATCGCCGGATCAGTTGCGGGCCAAGGTGGCAAGCGCCCTTGCGTCCGTCACCGAGTCGCACCACATACAGCTTTCAGCAGACGAGCCTCGCAACCTTGAAACCGAAGAAGCCTTCGCAGACGCGTTTCTTCAGCAGAAGCAACGCCACGAACAACGGCTGAAGGCGCAGGAACGGCTTCGCCGGCTTGCGATAGAAAGCGGCGGGGGTTGAGGCTCGGTTGGAACAGATGATCCGCGTGGAAGGCGATACGGCTTTCCGCGCCCAAGTTGGTTAGAACGGGCACGGTTAGGACGGGCATGGCGAAAGCTCCTTTCGACGGCGAAGCGACGGAAAAGACGGAAGCCGATGGCGCCCCCGTCATCGACCTCAACGAAGCGACCCTGAAGCGCCTGATCGCGAAGGCCAAGAAGCGCGGCTGGATCACCTACGACGAGCTGAACTCGGCCCTGCCGCAAGACCAGATGTCGTCCGAGCAGATCGAGGACGTGATGTCGGCCCTGTCCGACATGGGCATCAACATCGTCGAGAACGAGGATGCCGCCGAAGAAGCCGAGGCGGAAGAGGAAGAGACGGTCGAGGAAGTGGAGGTCGACGCCATCGGCCCCGCACCGGTCGTTGCCGCGCCCAAGGAAAAGCTGGACCGCACCGACGATCCCGTCCGCATGTACCTGCGCGAGATGGGCGCGGTAGAACTGCTCTCGCGCGAGGGCGAGATCGCCATCGCCAAGCGGATCGAAGCCGGCCGCGACACCATGATCGCCGGCCTGTGCGAAAGCCCGATGACGTTCGCCGCCATCATCGAATGGTCCAAGGCGCTCACCGAAGGCCGCATGCAGCTGCGCGAGATCCTCGATCTGGAAGCCATGCTCGCCAAGCCCACCACGGAAGAGGGCGAGGAAGCCGGCGAAGGCGACATGCCCGTCCAGTTCAAGGACGAATCCGAGGAGGAAGAGGAAGCCCCCGCCCAGCCCGACGAAGAGGACGAGCTGACGGAGCGCCGCGCGCCGCGTCCTCAGGAAGAGGATGAGGACGAGGGCGGCATGAGCCTCGCCGCCATGGAAGAGACGCTGAAGCCGCAGGCGCTGGAAACCTTCGCCGCGATCGAGGCCAACTATGCCAAGTTCCACAAGCTGCAGCAGGTCCGCATGCAGGCGGTCGCGGCTGCCGTGGAATTCCCCAAGGCCGAGGAAAAGAAGTATCAGAAGCTCCGGCTGGAACTGACCCACCAGATCGCGGCGGTGCAGTTCACCAACGCCAAGATCGAGTTCCTTGTCGAACATCTCTACAGCTTCAACCGTCGGCTGATGACGCTGGGCGGCCAGATGCTGAAGCTGGCGGACCGCCACAAGATCAACCGCAAGGACTTCCTCGACAGCTATCTGGGCCGCGAGCTCGACGAAGGCTGGCTGCCCGCCAACGCCGGCCGCGACAAGAAATGGACCGCCTTTGCCGAGAACGAGGCGCGCGACGTGGATCGCATCCGCCGCGAACTCTCGGAAATCGCGCATGAAACCGGCGTGGACCTGTCGGAATATCGCCGCATCGTGAACATGGTGCAGAAGGGCGAGCGCGAGGCCCGCATCGCCAAGAAGGAAATGGTGGAGGCGAATCTCAGGCTCGTCATCTCCATCGCCAAGAAATACACCAACCGCGGCCTGCAGTTCCTGGATCTCATTCAGGAAGGCAACATCGGCCTGATGAAGGCGGTGGACAAGTTCGAGTATCGGCGCGGCTACAAGTTCAGCACCTACGCCACCTGGTGGATCCGGCAGGCCATCACCCGCTCCATCGCGGATCAGGCCCGCACCATCCGCATCCCTGTGCACATGATCGAAACGATCAACAAGCTGGTGCGCGCCTCCCGCCAGTATCTGCACGAAACCGGCCGCGAAGCGACGCCGGAGGAACTGGCCGAGCGGCTCTCCATGCCGCTCGACAAGGTCAGGAAGGTGCTGAAGATCGCCAAGGAGCCGATCAGCCTCGAAACCCCCATCGGGGACGAGGAGGACAGCCATCTGGGCGACTTCATCGAGGACAAGAACGCCGTCATCCCCGTGGATGCCGCGATCCATTCCAACCTGAAGGAAACCGTCACCCGCGTTCTCGCCAGCCTGACGCCGCGGGAAGAACGGGTGCTGCGCATGCGCTTCGGAATCGGCATGAACACCGATCACACGCTGGAGGAAGTGGGCCAGCAATTCTCCGTCACGCGGGAGCGCATCCGGCAGATCGAGGCGAAGGCTCTCAGGAAGCTGAAGCACCCCTCGCGCTCCCGCAAGATGCGCAGCTTCCTCGACAGCTGAGGCCGTTCATCGGCCGGACAGCCCATGTCCGGCCAAAGCTTCCCTTTGCCCCTGCCCGCGAAAGGCCTCCATGCGCGCTGTTCTTCCCGCCGTCGCTGTCCTCGCTTTGTCCTCGCCGCTCGCCGCGTCGGCCGATCCGCTGCTGCAACGGCTGCTGGCCGAATCGGCAAAAGCGCCCGTCGTGGCCTTCGAACGGACGACAAAGGCAGAGATCCGGGCCGACCCCGGCAAGGAACCCGCGCTTGTCGTGGACCGTTTCACGCCGAAGTCGGCCGACAGCGGCAGCTGGACAGTCGTCAGCATCGACGGCCGCAAGCCCGCACCGCAAGAGCTGGAGGCCCATGCGAAGGGCAATGGCACGCCGCCCGGGTTCCACAACCTGCACAGGCTGCTGAGCCAGACGCCGACCAGCCGCCGCGAAGCCGGCGGCAAGACGATCTATTTCTGGAAGAGCCTGCCCAAGGGCGCCGTCGTCACGCCCGGCGGCGACATCTCCGGCCACCTGTCCGCCGAAGCCACGCTCGACGGCACGGCGCTGGATGAAGTGCGCATCTTCGCGGGCGAACCCTTCCGGGTGAAGATCGTCGCAAGCATCAACCGGTTCAACATCACCAGCCACTATAAAACGGGCGCGAACGCCCTGCCCTTCCTGACCGCGCAGGTCGTCGACACCGACGTCACCGCGCCGATGGGGATGGGCGGCAAGCGCCGGTCGGTCGCCAGCTTCAAGCCGCTCTGATGGCCGGATTCAACGACCGCACCAGCACCCTCTCGCTGCTGCTCACGCGCCGGTCCGCCAAGGCGCGCGATCTCGTCAGCCCCGGGCCGACCGACAGCGAACTGGGCCAGATCCTGGCCGCCGCCGCCCGCGTGCCGGACCATGGCAAGCTGGCGCCATGGGCGTTCGTGATCATCGAGGACCGCGCCGCCTTCGCAGATCTTCTCCAGCGTCTCTACCGGGCCGAAAAGCCGGATGCCGGGCGGCTGGAGCTCGACGCCATGACCAGCTTCGCCACGCAGGCCCCTGTCCTCGTCGCGCTGGTTTCAAAGCCTGTCGAAGGCCATATCCCCTTGTGGGAACAACAGCTATCCGCAGGCGCGGCGGCCCAGAACCTCCTCGTCGCCACCCATGCCATGGGCTATGTCGGCAACTGGCTGACGGCGGCTCCCGCATTCCTGCCCGGCATTGCAGAGGCGCTGGGCCATCCCGGCGGGCGGATTGCGGGCTTCTTCTTCCTGGGCACGCCCAAGGCCGCGCTCGAGGAACGGCCCCGGCCGGACATGGCCGGCATCGTCAGCCGCTGGCCCGGCTGACTTACCGCATCCGGATCACCTGCACGGATCGCTTGGACCCCTCGACGACCAGCCGATAACTGCCCATCGCGCCCCGCTTCACCATGACGGCAGCGCCCACCTTCGCGCCCGGAATGCTGAAGCCGTCCGCCTGCCGCCACATCTGCCCGTTGTCCAGGATGAAGACCGGCTTGCCGCTGGCGTCGCGCAGGATCTCGCTGATCGAAGAGCTGACCTCGCGGATCTCCTCGGCGCTGTCCGCCTGCTTCCCGAAACTGTCGCGGCGCGCGGCTTCGGCTTCGGCTGCGGCGGCGGCAGCCGCAGCAGCGGCGGCGGCGGCGGCGGCCTGCTTCGCCTTGGCGGATTCCGCCTCGCGCGCATCGCTCACCCGCCGCGCATCCGCCGACAGGGCCTTCACCACCCCGTCATAGCAGGCCAGGCGCTTCGCATCGTCCACTTCGGCCGAACAGGCGACCATCCTGTCCTGAACCTGGGCCTGTGCCGGGCCCGCCCCCAGCAGCCCGGCTCCAAGCATCGCAAACACTATTCGCATCGACAGATGTCCTCCCGCATGGCACCCACCATAAGCCTCCCCACCCAGCCGACAAGGGCATCCGACCGATGACTAGCCTGTCCGACACGCTCGCCCACGCCGAACTGCTCGAAGTGCTGGCGCCGGCCATGCGCGAAGGCGGCGCGCTGATCGAGGCGATCAAGGCGCGCGGGATCGTCCACCGCGACAAGGCAGACAGCTCCCCCGTGACCGAGGCAGACGAAGCAGCCGAAGCCCTGCTGGAAGCCGCGATCCGCCACATGGAACCGGGCGCCGTCATTGTCGGAGAGGAAGCGGTGGCCGCCGGCACCATCCCCGATGCCACCGCGCGCTTCTGGCTGATCGACCCGCTGGACGGCACGAAGGATTTCGTCGGCGGCGGCGCCGACTATTCGGTGAACATCGGCCTGATCGAGGATGGCGAACCCACGCTGGGGCTGGTGCTTCACCCGCCGACGGGCACCCTCTGGACCGGCTCTGTCGGCCTCGGGGCCTGGAAGGAAGCCCCGGATCAGCCGCGCCACCCGATCCGCACCCGCGCAAAGCCGCACAACAGTCCCCGGATCGTCACCAGTCGCTCGCATCTCGACGAACAGACGAAGGCCTGGGCAGCCGCCTGCCCCGGCGCAGATACGCACCCGTCCGGCTCCAGCCTGAAATTCTGCCTGCTCGCGGAAGGCGCGGCCGATGCCTATCCGCGCTTCGGCCCCACAAGCGAATGGGACACGGCCGCCGCCGACGCGATCCTCAGGGCTGCGGGCGGCCTCACCTGGGGGGAGGACGGCGCCGCGCTCGGCTATGGCAAACCGCGCTATCTGAACGGCAGCTTCCTGGCGCTCGCCGACCCGGCTGCCAGGGCAAGCTATCCGGCCTTCGGCAAGGGCTGAGCGCGGCCCGAAACGCGGCAAAATTGTCCGAAGGACCGTCTTGTGGCATGATGCCCGCCGACTTGGGGGGTGCACATGCTGGACCCGGGGCAACAGTCGACGGCGCGCTACAGCGCCTTCATCAGCTATAGCCGGCAAGACATTCGTCTGGCGCGGTGGCTCCAGTCCGCGCTCGAATCCTATCGCATGCCCAGGCGGCTGGTCGGCACGCCGACACCGCACGGCCCCGTCCCCGGCCGGTTCCGGCCCGTCTTCCTCGACCAGTCTGACCTGACGGCCGCCCCCGATCTTCTCGACGAACTGTCCCATTCGCTGGCCGACAGCGGACACCTCATCGTGCTGTGCACGCCGCAGGCGGCCCGGTCTGACTGGGTGGATCAGGAGATCCGGCTGATGCAGGCGCTGGGGCGCGGCGCCGACATCCTCGCCGCGCTGTTCGAAGGCGACGAACATGAATCCTTCCCGCCCGCGCTCGTCGGCCCGGGCGGAAGCAGGCAGCCCCTCGCCGCGGATTTTCGCAAATCGGGCGATGGACGGCGGCTGGCGTTGCTGAAGCTGGTCGCCGCCATGTCCGGCATCGGCCTTGGCGAGCTGGTGCATCGCGAGGAAAGCCGCAGGGCGCGGCGGCTGATCACGGTCGTGGCCGCCTCCGTCGCCGGAATGGCAGCCTTCGGGGGCCTCAGCCTCTATGCGATGCAGGCCCGCGAACAGGCAGAGGCGGAACGGCGGAAATCCGAAGCGATGGTGAATTCGCTCGTCACCGACCTGCGCGGCGCGGTGAAGCCCGCCGGCAACCTCGCCATGCTGGACAAGGTGAACGAGGCGGCCGTCGCCTATTTCCGGGGGCAGTCGCTGCAGAACATGCCCGATGCCGCGCTGGCGGCGCGGGCGCGCCTGCTGATGGCGATGGGCGAGGACGAGGCGACACGCGGCGACCTCTCGACGGCGCGCAGCCATTTCGAGGAAGCCGCCCGAACGACAGCCGCCCGGCTGGCCGCGGGCCCACGCGATCCGCAACGGATCTTCGATCATGCGCAGGCAGAATATTGGCTGGGCCATTATGCCTGGAGCAGCGGGAACCCGGCCGATGCGCGCCGGGCCTGGAACCAGTATGCACGGCTCGCAGATCAGCTCGTCACGATGCAGCCCACAAGGCCAGACTGGCGGCTGGAGGCCGGCTATGCCCAGAGCAACCTGGGCATCCTGGACCTGCGCCAGGATCTGGACGTGGCCGCTGCGGGCCAGCGGTTCCGGTCCGCCATCCGGCATTACCGCGACGCCCTCGCGCTCGCCCCGGATGACCCGATCGCCATGGCGGATCTGGCGGACGGGCTTGCCTGGCTGGCAGACAGCCAGCGCGTCGGCGGGCAGCTGGCGGAAGCCCGCGGCACGCGATCCGAACAGGCCCGGATGCTGCGGCAGGCCGCCAGCCGCCACCCCGGCGACATCGGGTTCCGAATCGGCCTTGTCGGCAACGAGATCGCCAATGGCCGGATCGCGGACGCCGCCGGCGACCCGCAGCGCGCAAGCGCCCATTTCCGCACCGCACGAGAGGCCGCGGCCCGCGCCGCAGCAGACGATCCGCAAAGCGCGGTGCTGGCCGCCACGCTCCGCATGGCCCAGCTGTGGGAAACGCGGTCGCGGCTGATCGCCGGAAACCGGCAGGCGGCGGCAGGGCTCGCCTGCGCCAGCCCCGACATCGCCGACCCGTTCGCCGAGCCGGAGGACTGGTGCCGTCTGGTTCAGACGCGGGCCGCCCTGTTGCGTGGCGACAGGGCCGCTGCCCGGTCGCTCGCAGCCGCCGTCTCGGAGGCCCGGCAGACACCCGGCGCCCCCCGTCTCTCGGCCCGCTTCGGGCTCGACTATGCCGCTGAAATCAAGGGCCTCGAACAGCAGGCCGGCGGCCAGCAGGAAAGGACCGGCAGATGAGCGCGGATGAAATCGACGGCAAGTCCCTGAACCTCCCCGAACTCGAACAGGCTGGCTGGAGCTGGGCCGGTTCGGTCTGGAAACGGCCGCGCTGGCTCAAGGCCGCGCTGGCGGCGGGGCAGTCCTTCTCCTCGACCCTTCGAGGCCTGTCCCTCCTCCCCATCCATGAGAATCCCGACATCGGGGATTATGCGCCGATGGGCGCGGTGATCTTCGCCATCGACGCCCTCGACGCCCACCGGATTTCGCGCCAGATCCACTTTCACGCCCCCAACAAGCCCGCCAAAGAGATCAAGGAACCGCCGCATGCGCCCGGCTCCATGAAAACCCGGTGGGACATGAACCTGAAGCCGCTGTTCGACAGCAGCGGCGGCAAGCAGCGGGTGCTGGTGCGATTCGAACTGCACCATCAGGATCTGCGCTTCCTGTGGCTCAGCGATTTCCCGCTGACGGTGAAAACGCCCGAAGGCCAGCTGCTGATCTGCAATCCCCGCTACGACACGGATGCCGGGCGCTGGATCAGCGTGCAGTTCCTCTACGAGCCCGGAAATCCCGATTTCGAGCAGGTCGCCGAATTCAACCTGGCCCTGATCGTCGATGACAGAGACGACCCAAGCTATTGCCTCCCGCTCATCATCGATCCACGCTGGGGCAACGTCGGCGCCGCCTGAGCCTAGGCGGAAAGCCCGTCCTCGGGGATGGCATAGAGCAGGTCGGCACCGCGCGTGACCGGCCCCAGCAGGGCCGGGGCGGCGGGCAGCAGCTGTTCTGCAAAGAAGCGGGCGGTCGCGATCTTCGCCTTCAGGAAGGCCGGGTCGCCCTCGCCCGCTTCCAGCCTGCGGTGCGCCTCCGCCGCCTGCCGGGCCAGCAATGTTCCCCCGATCGTCAGCCCGAACATCCGCAGATAGGGCGTCGCCCCGGCGGCGGTGTCGCCCATCCGCTCGCCCTCGTTTCCGCCGATCCAGACAGACGCTGTCTGCAACGCCTCGATCGCATCTTCCAGATAGGGCACCAGCTGCCCCAGTTCGCCGCTCCGCGGCAGCCCGGCGACGAACTGCCGTTCCCGTTGCAGCAGGCTGCGCCAGTGCCGCCCGCCGTCCATCGGCAGCTTGCGGCCCACCAGATCCAGCGCCTGGATGCCGTTCGTGCCCTCATAGATGGGGGCGATCCGCGAATCCCGATAATGCTGGGCGGCCCCCGTTTCCTCCACGAAGCCCATTCCGCCGAACACCTGCAGCGCCAGGCTGGACATCTCCACCCCGATGTCGGTGGAAAAGGCCTTCGTCACGGGCGTCAGCAGGTCGGCAAGGCCCTGCGCCTCCGCCTTGCGGGCGGCATCCGCCTCGGCATGCGCCCGGTCGACAGAGGCCGCGTTCAGATAGGCAATGGCACGCGCCGCCTGGGTATAGGCCCGGATGGTCATCAGCATCCGCCTGACATCGGCATGCTCGATGATCCGCACAGGCTCCCGCGCGGGGCTGCCGAACTTCGCGGATTGCACCCGCTCCCGCGCGAACGCCAGCGCATGCTGGCCGGCGCGCTCCACAATGGCGATTCCCTCCAGTCCCACGTTGATGCGCGCATGGTTCATCATCGTGAACATGGCGCGCATGCCGGCGTTCTCGCCGCCCACCAGGAAGCCGACACAGGCATCCCCGTCACCGAACGCCATGGTGCAGGTGGGGCTGGCGTGGATGCCCAGCTTGTGTTCGGTCGAAACCGCCCGCACGTCGTTCCGCGCCCCAAGCGAGCCATCGGGGTTCACCAGGAACTTGGGAACGATGAACAGGGAAATCCCCCGGGTGCCCGCCGGCGCATCGGGCGTGCGCGCCAGAACCAGATGGATGATGTTGTCCGTGAGGTCATGCTCGCCCCAGGTGATGAAGATCTTCTGGCCCTTGATGCGCCAGCTACCGTCGGCAGCCGGGGTCGCGGTCGCCCGCAAAGCGCCCACGTCGGATCCGGCCTGCGGCTCCGTCAGGTTCATCGTGCCCGTCCAGCGGCCTTCCACCAGCGGCTTCAGATACAGCGCCTGCTGCTCAGCGCTGGCATGGGCCTGAAGCGCCTCGATCGCGCCCAGCGTCAGCATCGGGCACAGGGAAAAGGCCATGTTTGCGCTGGTGATCTGTTCCTGCACGGCAGACGCCAGCACGAAGGGCAGGCCCTGTCCGCCATGCGCAGGATCGGCGCCCAGCCCGATCCAGCCGCCCTCGGCATAGGCGTCATAGGCTGCGCGGAAGCCCGGCGGGGTGGCGACCACGCCATCCACCGCCTTCGATCCCTGCTCGTCCCCCGGCGCGTTCAGCGGGGCGAACAGCCCGGCGGCCAGCTTTCCCGCTTCCGTCAGCACGGCGTCCACCAGATCCGGCGTCGCCGCCTCGAACCCGGGCAGCGCCTGAAGCTCATCCATGCGGGCAATCGTCTCCAGCACGAAGCGCTGCTCGGCGATGGGGGGCGTATAGGTCATGGCTCAGGCACCTGTGTTTCGGGTCGGGCCACGGCTATAGCGGCAGGGATGAAGGAATCCACTGCCCTGTCGACACAGGTTCACCCCGCGGATGCACAGGGGATCGAACTGGCCGTCTCCCTGCTGGCGCGGGGCGCCATCGTCGCCATCCCGACAGAAACCGTCTACGGGCTCGCGGCAGACGCCGAGGACGCGGACGCCGTCGCCCGGATCTATGCCGCCAAGGGGCGGCCCAGCTTCAACCCGCTCATCATCCATGTGGCCGACAGGGTGATGGCCGAACGCTATGCCCGTTTCGATGCGCTGGCAGACAGGCTGGCGGCCCGTTTCTGGCCCGGCCCCCTCACGCTGGTGCTGCCGCTGGCCGAAGGTGCGCCGGCCGCCGGCCTCGTCACGGCGGGCCTGCCCACCATCGCGATCCGGGTTCCCGCCCATCCGGCGATGCAGGGCGTGATTCGCGGGCTGGGGCGCGGCGTGGCCGCCCCGTCGGCCAATGCCTCGGGCCGGATGTCGCCCACGCGGGCGTCGCATGTGCTGCACAGCCTTTCCGGCCGGGTGCCGCTGGTTCTGGATGCCGGTCCGACGACGGCGGGGCTGGAAAGCAGCATCGTCGCCATCGGCAACGGCGAAGCCCGGCTGCTGAGGCAGGGGGCCATCCCCGTCGAGGCGATCGAGGCTGCGCTCGGCAGGCCGCTTCCGGTCGCCGCCGATGCCGAACCGGTCGCCGCGCCCGGCATGCTGCTCAGCCACTATGCGCCGCAGCTGCCCATCCGCCTGAACGCGGCCACCGCCACGGATCAGGAATTCCACATCGGCTTCGGTCCTGTCGCGGGCGATGAAAGCCTTTCCGCCTCTGGCGATCTGGCAGAGGCCGCCGCCCGCCTCTTCGATCTGCTGCACCGGGCAGACGCCAGCGGGCGCGCCGGGATCGCCGTCGCCCCGGTTCCCGCCCACGGCCTCGGTGCCGCCATCAACGACCGCCTGAAACGCGCCGCTGCCTGAGGGCTACAGAAGGTCCGTCGCCGTCGCCCACCAGCCGGCCGGCGGCGTAACGCGGGGCGCCGGGCCGTCGAACAGGGCAAAGCAGGTCGCGCCAGAGCCGGACATGCGCGCCAGCGTCGCCCCCGGCAGCCCGGCCAGCCAGGCCAGCACGTCCGCGATCACCGGCTGAAGTGCGATGGCGGGCGCTTCCAGGTCGTTCCGCGCCAGCCGCCAGTCCGCCGCCAGCGGCCCGCGATCCACCCCGTCCCAGGCCCTGAACACCGGCCCTGTCGGCACCGCGACGCGGGGGTTCACCAGCAGAACGCCCATCCCGGTCAACGGCGGCGCATCCGCCAGTTCCTCGCCCACACCAACGCCACGCGCAGTCCGGCTGCGTACGCAGGCCGGCACATCGGCCCCCAGTCCGGCGCCGATCCGTTCCAGCGCCGCATCAGCCAGCGGCTGGCCGGCCAGCCGGTTCAGCAGCCGAAGGGCGGCGGCGGCATCCGCGCTTCCCCCGCCAAGGCCGGCCGCGACCGGGATATGCTTCTCCAGCCGGAACGCGAACCGCCGGCCTCCGGCCGCCGCCTCAAAGGCCCGGGCCGCGCGAAGCACCAGATTGTCGTCCAGCGGGCCGGCCGCATCCGCCAGCGGCCCGTTCATGTCCAGCCGCCAGTCCGGCGCCTCCACGGCTTCCAGCCGGTCCCCGAAGCGGGTGAAGGCGAACAGGGTTTCCAGCTCGTGATAGCCGTCTGCCCGGCGGCGGCGCACATGCAGGGCCAGGTTGATCTTGGCGGGCGCCGGTTCCGCGCCCCGAAGCAGGCCCGTCATTTCCCGGCGAGCGCGACGTCCAGGCCGAAATCCATCTTGTGCGCCAGCGCAGCCGACAGTTTCGGTTCCGGCGACAGCGCCGCAGCGCTCGCCCAGGCATGGCGCGCCTCGATCCGCCGCCCGGATTTCCACAGGGCATCCCCCAGATGATCGGCGATGGTCGGGTCGCCGGGCTCGGACGCCCGCGCCTTTTCCAGCAGCCGGACCGCCTCGGCATAATTGCCGCTCACATATTCGGCCCAGCCCATGCTGTCGGTGATGGCCCCGCTTTCGGGGGCGGCCTTGAAGGCGCGCTCGATAAGGCCCCGCGCCTCCGCGACATTCTGGCCGCGATCCAGCAGCGAATAACCCAGATAGTTCAGCATCAGCGGGTTTTCGGGCTGCGCCTCCACCGCCCGGCGCAGGTCGGGCTCCGCCGCCTTCCAGTTGCCGGCGACTTCATTGGCGGTGCCGCGCATGAACCACAGCTGGGCATGGATCGGCCCCGTCTCGGGCGGCAGCATGTCCAGCGCGCGGCCATAGGCAACGGCCGCATCCGCGGTGCGCCCGGCACGCCGCTCGATGTCCGCCAGCCGCGACCAGTCCTCTGGCCCGGCATCCGGCCGGGTCGCCAGCCGGGTCGCGATGGCGCGCGCGTCGTCATGCCGCTCCTCGGCCGACAGGATCGTCGCCCGCCGCACATCGGCCAGCACGCTCCACGGCTCTGTCTGCGGGGCGTTGTTCAGCGCGGCCAGCGCCAGATCCAGCTTCCCGGCCCGCGCCAGCGTATCGGCGACAACGAACCAGCCATCGGGCAGCGACGGGTCCGCCAGCGTCGCCATCCGTGCAAAGCTGATCGCCGGCGCCAACGCCCGTTCCCGCGCCAGGTCGGTCGCCACGCGCAGCAGCATCAGCGCCAGCGCCTCCTCCACCCGGCCCGGCACGCCGCCAAGCTTGCGGCCATCCATCTTCGGATCGGCGGACAGGCGCTGCCGGGCATTCACAAGCACGGGGTCCCGATCAGGCCCACCGCCCAGAATCGTGATGGCGCGTGCGCGATAGGCCGGATCGGTCTTCGCGGCTTCCAGCGCTGCGGCGGCCGCCGCGATCCGCAACCGCGCGACATTCGCCCCTTCCGCGTTCACGATCGCCGCATAGCCGTCCGCCGCTTCGGCCCAGCGCTTCGAAAGCGCCAGCAGATGCGCCTTGTGTTCCGCGATGTAGGACGCAGAGATCCCGCGTTCGGATTGCCCCTCCAGCAGGGCGATCGCCGCATTGGCATCTCCCCTGCCTGCCAGCCCATAGGCTTCGACAAGCGTACCCAGAAGCTGGTTCGACGTCACCTGTCGGCCGGGCGCGTTGAAGGCCAGCCGCGCCGCCTCATAGGCGCGCCAGTCCCGCGCGGCGGTCGCCCCCGCCAGCCGGGTCAGCGCCACCAGGCTGTCGCCCACCGCCATCTGCGGCTCGGATTGCGGCGGAAGGGCGATCGCGTTCGCCAGCCGAAGCGCGGATTTCATGTCGCCCGACAGCATCGCCACATCCAGCGCACGCCGCGTCAGCATGTCGTCGGGGGCGGCCTGCAGGGCGCGTTCGAACCGCTGCGCGGCAACCGCCAGATCATCGTCCGCAAGCGCCAGACGCCCCTGGACATAGGCCTGGGTCGCCTCATCGGTTGTGGCCAGAACCGGAGAGGTCCGGGCGTCGGCGCCGGCCGACAGGGCAGCGGGCAGCAGCAGGATCAGCAAGCGGTGGGTCGGGAACGGCAACAGGCTCTCCTTCCCGGCGGAGTATAGGCAGCGCGCAGCCGGGCGTCGATGGCTGTGCGCCATCAACGCCCGGCCGGATGCGGTCAGCCGATCAGCTTGGCGCGAAGCTTCGAATGCTCCTCGGCGGTGATCGAGCCGGAAGCCTTCAGTTCGTCCAGCTTCTTCAGCTCTTCGGCCGGGGAAAAGCCGACGAATTCGCGCAGATCCTTCTGCGCCTGCTTCACATGGGCGGCCTGCCGTTCGCCCATGCCGCGCCCCTGCGTCAGGATATAGGCAAAGACGCCCAGATAGGGCAGCACGATCAGGAAGATGATCCAGAGCACCTTGCCGAACCCGCCGATGTCATGGCGGCGGAACAGGTCCCCGATCACCGAGAACAGCAGCCAGAGCCACAGCACGAAGATGAACACCACGAAGGTGAACATCGCGAAGTTGAAGATGCTGGAGAAGATATTGGCAAGCATGGAAATTCCCCCAAGTCAGGCGCCCTAGGCAGGCGCTGCAAGCAATGGCGCAGCAGGCGGTGAATGTCACGCGCTTCCGTGCGGCGAATGGCCGCCCGGCCGCAGCCGACGCAATCTCAGACGTCGATGTCCTCCACCTCCACCGTCGCGGCATGGGCCTGGATGAAGTTGAACCGGTGCTCCGGCACGCGCCCCATCAGCCGGTCCACAAGGTCCCGCACCTGATGCCTGTCCTGATGGCTTTCCGGCAGCGTCACGCGGATCAGCGTCCGCCGCGCCGGATCCATCGTGGTTTCGCGCAGCTGGCCGGGCGCCATTTCCCCCAGCCCCTTGAAGCGCCCCACTTCCACCTTGCGGCCCTTGAACTTCGTGCCCAGCAGATAGTCCCGCTCCACATCGTCGCGCGCATAGATGCTCTCGGCCCCGGCCGTGATGCGATAGAGCGGCGGCTGCGCCAGATAGAGCCGCCCGGCCGCGACAAGGCCCGGCATCTCCTGGAAGAAGAAGGTCATCAGCAGGGTCGCGATATGGGCGCCATCCACATCGGCGTCCGTCATGATGACGACGCGGTCATAGCGCAGCTGGTCATCGCGATACCGGTCCCGCGTGCCGCAGCCCAGCGCCAGCGCCAGGTCCGCGACTTCCTGGTTGGCCCCGATCTTGGCCGCCGCCGCCGATGCGACGTTCAGGATCTTGCCGCGGATGGGCAGGATGGCCTGCGTCCGCCGGTCGCGCGCCTGTTTCGCAGAACCGCCCGCCGAATCCCCTTCCACGATGAACAATTCGGTGCCGTCGCGCCCGTTTGCGGAACAGTCCGTCAGCTTGCCCGGCAGCCGCAGCTTGCGCGCGTTGGTCGCCGTCTTGCGCTTCTCCTCGCGCTCGGCCCGCCGCGCCAGCCGCTCGTCCATGCGGTCGATCGCGAATTGCAGCAGCGCCCGGCCGCGCTCCTGGTCCTCGGCCAGCCAATGGTCGAAATGGTCCTTCACCGCCGTCTCGACCAGCCGCTGCGCCTCGACAGACGACAGCCGATCCTTCGTCTGCGACTGGAACTGGGGCTGCGGAATGAACAGCGACAGCAGGATGCGGGTGCCGACAAGCGCGTCATCGGCCGTCAGGTCCGCCGCCTTGCGATTGTTGATGAGGGCGGCAAAGCCCTTCAGCCCCTTGATGATCGCGGCGCGGAAGCCCGCCTCATGGGTGCCGCCCTGCGGCGTGGGAATGGTGTTGCAATACCAGCTGTGGGCGCCCTCCGCCGCGACGGTCCAGTGCATCGCCCATTCCACCCGGCCCTGCTGGCCGCCGAACTCGTGCGTGCCGGTGAACGGCTGGTTGGTCACGGTCGCTTCGCCGGCGATATCCTCGGCCAGATGGTCTGCGAGGCCGCCGGGGAAGATGAACACCTGCGCCTCGGGCACTTTCTCGCTCGCCAGTTCGGGCGCACAGCGCCAGCGAATCTCGACTCCGCCGAACAGATAGGCCTTGGATCGCGCCAGCCGGTACAGCCGGTCGGGGGAAAAACGCACGCCGGCCCCGAAGATCTGCGGATCCGGCCGGAACGAAACGGTCGTCCCGCGCCGATTCAGCGTCTGCCCCATATTCTCGACCGGCCCCAGCGCCGCCCCGCGCGAATAGCGCTGCCGCCACAGCGTCCGGTTGCGGGCAACTTCCACCGTCAGCTCTTCGGCCAGCGCGTTCACCACCGAAATGCCCACGCCGTGCAGCCCGCCCGATGTGGAATAGGCCCCGGCCGTGAACTTCCCGCCGGAATGCAGCATGGTCAGAATCACTTCCAGCGCCGACTTGTCCGGAAAGCGCGGATGCGGATCAACGGGGATGCCCCGGCCGTTGTCGGCGATCGTCAGCGTGCCGTCCGCCGCCAGCTCCACCTCGATCCGGCTGGCGTGCTCCGCCACCGCCTCGTCCATTGCATTGTCGAGAATCTCGGCCGCCAGATGGTGCAGTGCATTGGAATCGGTGCCGCCGATATACATGCCCGGCCGGCGGCGGACAGGTTCCAGCCCCTCCAGAACCTCGATTGCGGAAGCGTCATAGCCACCATTGCCCTGGGCGGCGCCGGGCGCTGCGCCGGCGAAGAGATCGGTCATGCCTGCCTCATAGCGGCAGCTTCGGCGCAAGGAAACGGGCCTCGGCAGCAACTTGTCACTGTTGCAGCGCAGCCACATTGCGTGACCGACTTGCGCTGCAACCGCACAAACGGCGCTTTCCAAACTTGTGCGCCGCACAATATTTGTTCACCCTCAGGCTGCAAAACCGGTGGGATATCGCCCGCCCAACAAGCCTCAACAACGATGCCTGAAGCGAGTGCATCGACAATCAGACCCGGCGCAAACGCCCGGGCTACCAGGAGCGAAAAATGAAAGCAGTTTCGTCCATCAGCAGCCGGGCCGTCCTGGCTGGCGCCCTGATGATCGCCGGTCTGTCGGCGTCCACCGCAGCCGTCGCGCAGGAAGAAGAAAAGGCGCTGTCCGTCAGCGGCACCGCCGCCTTCGTGACCGACTATCGCTTCCGCGGCATCAGCTATTCGGATCTCGATCCGGCGGTGCAGGCCGGCATCACCCTCACCACCGCGCCCGGCCTGTTCTTCAGCGCCTGGGGCTCCTCCATCGCCGACTTCAACGGCGCCACCGTTGAGATGGACTGGACGGCCGGCTGGAGCGGCGACATCGCCGGTGTCAGCACCAGCGCTGGCGTCATCTATTACAGCTATCCGGGCGGCTCCAACACCGATGTCGTGGAACTGTTCGGCACCGTCGGCGTTCCGCTGGGGCCGGTCACGGCCACCTTCGGTCTGAACTGGGCGCCCGACCAGAAGAATCTGGCGACGTCCAGCCGCTACGCCTTCGGCCAGCTGACGGCCGCCATCCCCAACACCCCCGTCACGCTGAAGGCCGTTCTCGGCAACGAGCGCGGCGCCCTCGTGGTCGACGATTCCGGCACCAAGACCCACAAGTGGGACTGGCAGATCGGCGCCGACCTCACCTGGGAAGCGCTGACCGTCGGCGTCTCCTATGTCGGCAACAACCTGACCAACAACACCTTCCCGGGCGGCCGTTTCAACCGCAACGCCCAGGAAACGATCGTGTTCTCGGTGACGGCCGCCTTCTGAGGCACGGCCCGAACGAAAACGCCCGAATGAAGAAGGGGGCGGAGCCACTGCGGCTCCGCCCCCTTTTTTCTGCCCGGTTTCGGTACCGGCCTGATCGCAGGCCCGCTCGGGGCGGCGC
>NZ_JAYRCW010000038.1:0-23681 GCF_041909755.1 Sandaracinobacter sp. | reverse complement strand
TGCTGGCGACCGATACGCCCGTGCTGGTGGCGCCCGCGATGAACGTGCGGATGTGGGCGCATGCCGCGACCGTCGCCAATGTGGCCGCCCTGCGCGGGCGCGGCGTGACGGTGATGGAGCCGGATGTGGGGCCGATGGCCTGCGGCGAATTCGGGCCGGGCCGCCTGCCGGAGGTGCCGCAGATCCTGGCGGCGATCGCCGCGCAGCTCGCGAACGGGCCGCTGAAGGGACGTCACCTGCTGGTGACGGCCGGGCCGACGCATGAGCCGATCGATCCGGTGCGCTATATCGCCAACCGCTCGTCGGGGAAGCAGGGCTTTGCGCTGGCGGGGGCGCTGGCGGCGCTGGGCGCGCGCGTGACGCTGGTGGCGGGGCCGGTGGCCCTGCCGACGCCGCCGGGGGTGAAGCGGGTGGATGTGGAAACCGCGCGCGAAATGGCGGCGGCCGTGGAGGCCGCGCTGCCGGCGGACGCCGCCGTGATGGTGGCCGCCGTCGCGGACTGGGCGGTGGATGCCGCGCCGGTGAAGATCAAGAAGGGGACGGCGGGGCCGCCTGCGCTGGCGTTGACGGAGAATCCCGACATCCTGGCCGGCCTGTCGCGCCATGCGCGCCGGCCGAAGCTGGTGGTGGGCTTTGCGGCGGAAACCCATGACCTGATCGCCCATGCGCAGGCCAAGCTGGCGAAGAAGGGGGCGGACCTGATCGTCGCCAATGACGTGTCCGGCGACGTGATGGGCGGCGACCGGAACCTGGTGCATCTGGTGAGCGCGGCCGGGGTGGAGACGCTGCCCGAAGGGCCGAAGGACGAATTGGCCCGGCGGCTGGCGGCGCATATCGCGGAGAGATTGAATGGCTGAGGTTCGCGTGGTGCGGATGCCGCATGCGGCCGATCTGGACCTGCCGGCCTATGCGACGGCGGGTGCGGCGGGCATGGACGTGCTGGCTGCCGTGGAGGTGGATTTCGTGCTGTTGCCCGGGGCGCGTGAAGCGATCCCGACGGGGCTGATGATGGCGGTTCCGGCGGGGCATGAACTGCAGGTGCGGGCGCGATCCGGCCTGGCGCTGCGCGACGGGCTGGCGGTGCTGAACGCGCCCGGCACGATCGACAGCGACTATCGCGGCGAAGTGAAGATCATCCTGGCGAATCTGGGGGACAGCAGTTTCACCGTGACGCGCGGGATGCGGATCGCCCAGCTGGTGCTGGCCCCCTATGTGCGGGCCGGATGGGCCGAGGTGGCGACGCTGGACGAGACGGCGCGCGGCGAGGGTGGCTTCGGCTCGACAGGCCGGCATTGATGCTGTCCGACGCGGAGCTGGACCGGTACCAGCGGCACATCGTGCTGAAGGAGGTGGGCGGCGAGGGCCAGCGGCGCTTCCGCGCTGCGACGGTTGCGGTGATCGGGGCGGGCGGGCTGGGCAGCCCCTGCCTGCAATATCTGGCAGCGGCGGGCGTGGGGCAGCTGACCATCATCGACGATGATGTCGTGAGCCTGTCGAACCTGCAGCGGCAGACCTTGTTTTCGACGGCCGACATCGGCCGCCCCAAGGTGGAGGCCGCCGCCGAGCGGCTGCACGCGCTGAACCCGCAGGTGGTGATCGAGCCGATCCGCACCCGGCTGACGGCGGAGACGGCGGAATTCCTGCTGTCCCAGCATGACGTGATCGCGGACGGCTGCGACAATTTCCGCACCCGCAGCGAGGTGAACCGCGCGGCGGTCAGGCTGGGCATCCCGCTGGTTTCGGCCGCGATCGGGCCGTTCGAAGGCCAGCTGGGGGTGTTTGCGGGGCATCTGCCGGACCAGCCCTGCTATGCCTGTTTCGCCGGGCTGCCCCAGGATGTGCCGGGCACCAGCTGCGCTGACATCGGCGTGCTGGGCGCGGTGGCGGGCCTGATCGGCGCGGCGCAGGCGCTGGAGGTGCTGCGGCTGATCGCCGGATTCGGTGAGAGCCGGATCGGCACATTGTGGCTGCATGAGGCATTGGGGGTGGAAAGCCGCACCGTGCGCGTGCGCAAGGATCCGCAATGCCCGGTGTGCGGCTGACGTTCAGCCGATGTCCACCGCGCTCTGCCTGAGCAGGCGGTTTCGCCAGGCATAGGTAGCAAGCACCAGCAGGCCCAGCGCGCTGAGCCAATAGGGCAGTTCGGGTTTCAGTTCGTAGAGCCCGATGCCGACCGCGGGGGCGAGGATGAAGCAGGCGCCGTTCACCGCCGTCACCGCGCCGGCGACGCCGCCCTGTTCGTGCCGCGCGACGGCGAGCGACGAGCCCGCGGTGAAGCCCGGCCGGGCAAAGCCGAACCCCGCCGAGCAGATCGCGAAGGCGAGGACGAGGGCGTGGAAATTCGGCGCGAAGGCGATGCCCAGCGTGCCCACCGCCGCGATCAGCGTGCCCCAGCGCATCAGCTGCGAGGGCGAGAGATCGAGCAGGCGGATGATGCCCCACTGCGCCAGCAGCGTCGCGCCGGCCCCCGCCATGAAAGCGATGGAGATCAGCTGCGTGGCGTGCAGCCCGGAGCCGCCCGCGACGCGATCCATGATGAAGAAGCCGATGGCCTGCCCCGTGGCCGCCTGAAGCGAGCCTGCGGCGAAACCGAAGATCATGAAGGGCTTGATGCGCGGATCCGTCACCCGCATCCGTTCCCGCCGGCCGGTGGAGGTGGTTTCCTCGGCCGCCATCGCCGTCGCCCCTGTCGGCATCCCGCCGATGGAGGGCATGGAGGCTTCCGCTCCGCCGCCGTCCGCCTCGTCCCCGCTGGGCGCATCATCCGGCAGGCCGACCTGCAGCCAGATGACGACGCCCAACGCGATCAGCGCGAAGGCGAACATCGGGCCGGACAGTTCCACCCAGGGAAGGATGAAGATGGGGGCGATCGCGGGGCCGAGGATGGTGCCGAGCCCGAAGGCGGAGGCCAGCACGGCGAGCGACGCGGTGCGTTCGGCGGGCGAGGTGCGGGCGGCCACATAGGCCTGCGCCGCCGGATTGGCGGCCGAGCCGAAGATGCCGAACAGGCCGCGGGCGATGGTGAACAGCGCGAAGGTGACGAGCGGGGCGAGGATGCCCTTGATGCCCAGCAGGATCACGGTTGCGCACAGCAGCATGGAAATGCCGAAGCCGGCGACGCCCAGCTGCATCAGCCGGCGGCGGCCGCGCCGGTCTGACTGGCGGGCCCAATAGGGGGCGCTGAACGTCCAGAACAGGGCCGAGAGCGAGAAGATGACGGCAATCGCCATGTCCGGGATGCGGATTTCGCGGCCGATCACGGGAAGCACGGATTGCAGCGCCGTGTTGCCCGCCGCCGTGACGAGCAGCGCTGCGAACACCAGCACGAAGTGGTTCGAAGGCAGTTTCTGGGGCGCGGCGGACACAAAACACCGCTAGAACGGTTGGAAGGGAATTGCACCTCTTTGGGGAGATAGACGCATGTACCGCCTGCATTACTGGCCGACGCCGAACGGGCACAAGGTGACGCTGTTCCTGGAGGAGATGGGCCTGCCCTATGAGATCGTGCCGGTGAACATCCGGGCCGGCGACCAGTTCCGGCCGGAGTTCCTGGCGATCGCCCCCAACAACCGGATGCCGGCGCTGGAGGATCTGGCCGACGGCGTGCATTTGTTCGAGTCGGGCGCGATCCTGCTTTATCTGGCGGACAAGCATGGCGCCTTCATCGCCCCGGCAAGCCAGGCCCAGAAGCGGGCCGAGGTGCTGCAATGGCTGTTCTGGCAGATGGCGGGGCTGGGGCCGATGATGGGGCAGGCAAATCATTTCCGGAACTATGCGCCCGAGAAGATCCCCTATGGGATCGAGCGCTATTCCAACGAATCCGCCCGGCTGCTGGCGGTGATGGACAAGCGGCTGGCGGACCGGGAATTCCTGGCCGGGGCGGATTATTCCATCGCCGACATGGCGGCCTTCCCCTGGGCGAAGCTGGGCGCGCCGCTGCTGGCCGACACGCCGATGCCCAACCTGCAGCGCTGGGTGACGGCGATCGCGGAACGGCCGGCGACGGTGCGTGCCTATGCCGTGGGCGACGGGCCGGCGTTCAAGGTGCCGGAGCCGACGGAGGCGCAGAAGCAGATGCTGTTCCAGCAGGGGGCCGCGACCGTGCGGCGCTAGGGGCAACGATCAGGCGGGGTGATCCAGTTGCAGCGCCTGCGCGGCCAGCACGGCCTGTGTTCGGTTCATCACGTTCATCTTGCGCATCAGCGCTGTCATATGGCCCTTCACCGTCGCTTCCGAGATGTCGAGCTCGAACGCGATCTGCTTGTTCAGCTTGCCCTTCAGCACCCCCAGCAGCACCTTCAGCTGGGTGGGGGTGAGGCTGGCGATGCGGGCGGCCATGTCCTGAAGCTCGGCTTCGGCGGCATCGGGCTGGGGAAGCGGATCGACTTCGCCGTTGAGCGCCCGGGCGACGGCCGCCTCGATCGCGGGGAGGTCCGCCGATTTGGAGAGGAAGCCGATCGCGCCCCAGGCGCGGGCCTGCGGCGCGGCCGAGCGGGGGTCTGCGGCGGAAATCACCAGGATCGGCGCGTCGGGCCGTTCGGCATGCACCATGGCGACGCCGGAACAGCCTTCGGCGCCGGGCATGCGCAGGTCGAGCAGGATGAGATCCGGCGCCGGGTCCGCCCGCACCGCTTCCAGCGCCTGATCGAGAGTGCCTGCCTCCCGGATCAGGGCTGACGGGGCCACCCCCTGCACCGCGACCCGGAGGGCCGCGCGGAACATGGGGTGGTCATCCGCGATGACGACATAGGTCATGCCGCCTTATCGGCGGCCCCTGCCCTGTTGGCAACAAGGTCCGCGACCACCGACGGATCGGCGAGCGTGGTGGTGTCGCCCAGGTTCGACACGTCGTTTTCCGCGATCTTGCGCAGGATGCGGCGCATGATCTTGCCGGACCGCGTCTTCGGCAGGCCCGGCGCGAACTGGATCACGTCGGGCGTGGCGATGGGGCCGATTTCCTTGCGCACCCACTGCACCAACTCGCGGCGCAGCGCTTCGGAGGGTTCGTCGTTCGCGTTCAGCGTGACATAGGCATAGATGCCCTGGCCCTTCAGATCGTGCGGATAGCCGACGACGGCGGCTTCGGCGACCTTGGCATGGGCGACGAGCGCGCTTTCCACCTCTGCTGTCCCCATGCGGTGACCTGAGACGTTGATGACGTCGTCCACCCGGCCGGTGATCCAGTAATAGCCGTCGGCGTCGCGGCGGCAGCCGTCGCCGGTGAAATATTTGCCGCGGTAGGTGGTGAAATAGGTTTCGAAGAAGCGGCGGTGATCGCCCCACACCGTCCGCATCTGGCCGGGCCAGCTGCGGGTGAGGACGAGGTTGCCCTCTGTCGCCCCCTCCAGAACCTTGCCGTCGCCATCCACCAGTTGCGGTTCGACGCCGAACATGGGGAAGCTGGCGGAGCCGGGCTTCAGGTCTGTCGCGCCGGGCAGCGGGGTGATCATGGCTGCGCCCGTTTCCGTCTGCCACCAGGTATCGACGATGGGGCAGCGGCCTTCACCGACGACGCGGTGATACCATTCCCAGGCCTCGGGGTTGATCGGTTCGCCCACGGTGCCCAGCAGGCGCAGCGAAGCGCGGCTGGTCCTTGTCACCCAGTCATCGCCTTCGCGCATCAGGGCGCGCAGCGCGGTGGGCGCGGCATAGAAGATCTGCACCTGATATTTGTCGATGATCTGCCAGAAGCGGCTGAAATCGGGGAAGTTGGGCACCCCTTCATACATCAACGTGGTCGCGCCGTTGGCGAGCGCGCCATAGACGACATAGGAGTGGCCCGTCACCCAGCCCACGTCGGCGGCGCACCAGAAGATCTCTCCGGGGCGGTAATCGAACACATAGTCGTGCGTCATCGACGCCCAGGTGAGGTAGCCGCCGGTGGTGTGCAGCACGCCCTTGGGCTTGCCGGTGGAGCCGGAGGTGTAGAGGATAAACAGAGGGTCTTCCGCATCCTGCACCTCTGCCGGGCAGTCGGGCGTGGGGGGGGGGACGCGTGCCCCGAACCAATGGCCGCGGCCTCCCGCCACCCCGCCGCCGGCGCGGGGGGGGGCGACGACCACGACCTTCTCGACCGAGCTGCAATGCGTGAGCGCTTCATCGACATTGGCTTTCAGCGGCACGATCTTGCCGCCGCGCAGGCCTTCGTCGGCGGTGATGATCAGCTTTGAATCGCAATCCTGCACCCGGTTCGCGATGGAATCTGGCGAGAAGCCACCGAACACCACCGAATGGATCGCGCCGATGCGGGCGCAGGCCAGCATGGAGACGGCCGCTTCCGGGATCATCGGCAGGTAGATGGTCACCCGGTCGCCCTTGCGGACGCCCAGAGACTTCAGGCCGTTGGCGAGGCGGCAGACGGCCTCGTGCAGCTGGCGGTAGCTGAGGATGCGGCCTTCACCCGGCGAATCGGGTTCCCAGATGATGGCCGGCTGGTCGCCGCGTTCGGCAAGGTGGCGGTCCACGCAGTTGGTGGCGACGTTGAGCTGCCCGTCCTCGAACCATTTGATGCCGAAGCTGGCTTCGTCGTAGCTCCAGTCCGACACCCTGGTGAAGGGCTTCGACCAGTCCAGCCGCTGCGCCTCGCGGCGCCAGAAGGCGTCGGGGTTGTCGAGGCTTTCGCGGTAGAGCTCCTGGTAGCGCGCCTTGTCGATCTTGGCGCGCCGGGCCCATTCCGCGGGCACGGGATAGACATGTTCGCTCATCACCCAATCCTCCCAGTGGCGGGGCGCCGACTCCCACGGCGCACATCCGGCAAGTTGGCATCAGGCTAGCGGCAATCGGCCCGGCGGGGGAGCCCCGACATTGGTCGGGATTCAGGACTTTGGTCTGACACGACCTTTGGCGGGCTGTTTCCGGATGCCGGCCGGGCGCGATGATCAAGGCTGCCCGAAAGCCGGTGGGGAGACCGGCGGGCAGGGAGACATTCCGATGACGCCACGCCATCTTTTCCTGGCGCTGCTGGCCGCAAGCGCCTTGACCGCGCCGGCCGCCGCCCAGTCCACAGGCCAGTCCACGGCTGATATCGAGCGCCGCCTGACGGCGATGGAGGCCGAGATCGGCCGGCTGAAGGCAGAGCTTGCGGCAGCAAAAGGTGCAGCAGGGGGTGCAGCAACGGCGACCGCCGCGAACGTGCAGGCCGCGCCGGCGCCGGCATTGGAAACACGGGTTGCGGCGCTGGAGGAGAAGGCAGCGAAGCCCGCGCCCGACGGCTTCCGTTCGGGCGGGACGACCCTGAAGATCGGCGGCTATGTGAAGCTGTGGTCGGCCGTTTCGCGCTATTCCGCGGGCACTACCGCGGCGGGACAGCTGCTGAAGGATTTCTACCTGCCGCAGCAGATCCCGGTGGGCGGCGAGGCGACGACCCACACCAACATGCATGTGAAGCAGAGCCGCTTCTGGCTGGGTGGAACCACGCCGGTGGGCGAGCGGGTTGCCGCCGTCTATGCCGAGATCGACTTCCAGACGGCGCAGGGCGCGCAGGGGTCTGAACGCACCACCAACGGCTACAACCCCGCGCTGCGCCGCGCCTTCTTCACCCTGACGGGCAAGTCCGGCCAGCTGCTGCTGGGGCAGGACTGGTCCACCTTCCAGAATGTCGCGGCCCTGCCGGAAACGACGGACTTCATCGGCCCGACGGAGGGCAGCGTGTTCGTGCGGCAGCCGATGCTGCGCTATACCGCGAACCTGTCGCCCGTGGCGCAGCTGGCGGTGGCGGTGGAAAATCCCGAATCCGCGACGATCACCAGCGCGTCTGCCGCGCTGATCGAGAATGACGACGACGCCATGCCGGATTTGACGGCCAAGCTGACGCTGAAGCCCGGCAAGGCGGAACTTTCGCTGGCCGGCGTGATGCATGATGTGCGGGTGGTGAACGACGCGGGCGACCGCGAGAACCAGCTGGGCTTCGGCCTTTCGGGCGCGGGGAAGATCCCGTTCGGGCCGGATGGCCGCCACGACATCCGCTTCATGCTGACCTGGGGGCAGGGGATCGGCCATTATCTGGGCCTGAACTTTGCGCCCGACGCGGTGCTGGCGGGCGCCGACCTGCGGACGGTGGACACGCTGGCGGGCTTTGCCGCGGTAAAGCTGGGCTGGACGCCGACGGTGCGGTCCACCTTCATGGCGAGCTTCCAGGACGTGGACTACCCCGATGTGCTGATCCCGGCGGCGGCGAACAAGGCCGCGTGGAGCGTGGCCGGCAACCTGTTCTGGACCCCGGTGAAGGCGCTGGATGTGGGGATCGAATATCGCCACGGCGAGCGCGAGATCATGTCCGGCGCGCGCGGCCGGCTGGACCGGTTCGAGCTTGCCGCGAAGTACAGCTTCTGATGAGATGAGTTGAGAGGGAGAGCGAAATGACACCGCCAACAGGAGAAGCCGCCCTCGGGGCGGTGGGCTTGCCCAAGCATCACGAGGCGACCCAGAGCGAGAAGAAGGTGATCCTTGCCTCTTCGCTGGGCACCGTGTTCGAATGGTATGATTTCTACCTTTATGGCCTGCTGGCCACGATCATCACCGCCCAGTTCTTTTCGGGCGTGAACGAGACGACCGGCTTCATCTTTGCCCTTGCGGCCTTTGCGGCGGGCTTCGCGGTGCGGCCGTTCGGGGCGCTGGTGTTCGGCCGGCTGGGCGACATGGTGGGGCGGAAATACACCTTCCTTGTCACCATGGGGCTGATGGGCATCGCCACATTTTCCGTGGGTATCCTGCCCAGCTATGCCGCGATCGGCGTGGCCGCGCCCATCCTGCTGGTGCTGCTGCGCATGGCGCAAGGGCTGGCGCTGGGCGGCGAATATGGCGGGGCGGCGACCTATGTGGCCGAGCATGCGCCCAACACCAAGCGCGGCCTTTATACCAGCTTCATCCAGACCACCGCGACGCTGGGCCTGTTCCTGGCGCTGCTGGTGGTGATCGGCACCCGGCTGATCGTGGGCGAGGACGCCTTCAAGGACTGGGGCTGGCGCGTGCCGTTCCTGGTTTCCGTTCTGCTGCTGGGCGTTTCGCTGTGGATCCGCATGCAGCTGGAGGAAAGCCCCGTCTTCAAGAAGATGAAGGAGGAGGGCACGACGTCGAAGAAGCCGCTGACGGAGGCCTTCGGCCAGTGGGCGAACCTGAAGGTGGTGCTGATCGCGCTGTTCGGCGCCGTCACCGGCCAGGCGGTCGTGTGGTACACCGGGCAATTCTATGCGCTGTTCTACCTTGAGAAGATGATGGGCGTGGACGGCGCGACGACCAATGTGCTGATCGCCATCGCGCTGGCCATCGCGACGCCCTTCTTCGTGGTGTTCGGCTGGCTGTCTGACAGGATCGGGCGCAAGCCCATCATCCTGGCGGGCCTGCTGCTGGCGGCCGCCACCTATTTCCCGCTGTTCAACGCGCTGGAGCGCTATGCCAACCCGGCCATGGCGCAGGCCCGGGTGACCGCGCCGGTGACGGTGACGGCCGACCCTGCGCATTGTTCGGTGCAGTTCGATCCGGTGGGCAAGAACAAGTTCGACACCACCGGCTGCGACGTCGCCAAGAGCTTCCTTGCCAAGAACGGCATTTCCTATGCCAATGTGGAAGCGCCGGGCACGGGGAAGGGCGCGACGATTTCCATCGGCGGGCAGGCGCTCTCCATGGGCGATCCGTCGCTGCTGGCCGGCGACGACCGCAAGGCGGCGATCACGGCGTTCGCGGATGAGGCGAAGGCCGCGCTGAAGGCGGCCGGCTATCCGGCGAAGGCTGACCCAGCCGCCGTGAACAAGCCGATGGTGGTGCTGATCCTGACGATCCTCGTCCTCTATGTGACGATGGTCTATGGCCCGATCGCCGCGCTGCTGGTGGAGCTGTTCCCCACCCGCATCCGCTACTCGGCGATGTCGCTGCCCTATCACATCGGCAATGGCTGGTTCGGCGGGTTCCTGCCGACAATCGCCTTCGCCATGGTGGCGGCCAGCGGGGATATCACCTTCGGCCTGTGGTATCCGATCGGGGTGGCGGCGCTGACCTTCGTGATCGGCCTGCTGTTCCTGCCGGAAACCTTCCGGCGCAACATCGACGACTAGGCGAATCCGCAAGACGAGAGGGCGGGAGGGCGTTGTGCGGCGCCCTCCCGCTTTCTATGCCGGGGGGATGAAGCGCTTCCTTCTTGCCCTGTTGCTGATCGCCGCCCCGGCGGCGGCTGACGACGCCGCCCTCACGCTCTATTCCGGGGCCACGCTGATCGATGGCACCGGCGCACCGCCCAGGGCGGACCAGGACCTGCTGGTGAAGGGCGAACGGATCGTGGCGACCGGGCCGCGCGGCAGCCTGGACGCCGCCGGCGCGACGCGGGTGGACCTGACGGGCCGCACCCTGATCCCCGGCCTTGTCGACAGCCATGTGCATCTGGCGACGCCGCCCGACCGTCCGAAGGTCGAAGCCCTGTTGCGGCGGAACCTGTTTGGCGGGGTCACGCTGGTGCGCAGCATGGCCGACGATGTGCGCCCGGTGGCGGAGCTGGCGCGGGCGGCGGAGCAGGGGGAAATTCCCGCGCCCGATATCCGCTATGCCGCGCTGATGGCGGGCCCGGGCTTTTTCGCGGACCCGCGGGTGGCGGCTGCCAGCCGGGGCTGGAAGCCCGGCACCGCCCCCTGGATGCAGGCGATCGACGACGCGACCGACCTGAAAACTGCCGTCGCGCTGGTGCGCGGCACCGGGGCCGCGGCGATCAAGGCCTATGCCAACTTGCCGCCGCATCTGGTTGCAGCCTTGACGGCAGAGGCGCACCGGCAGGGCGTGATGCTGTGGGCGCACAGCGCTATCTTTCCGGCCCGGCCTGCGGACGGGATCGCCGCCGGGGCCGACAGCGTCAGCCACATCTGCTACCTCGGCTATCAGGCGGAGCCTGGCATCCACCCGTCTTACGAGGACCGGACGCCCGTGGACGAACGGCGGTTGACGCCCGACGACCCGGTAATGGCGGGCCTGTTCCGCGCCATGCTGGCGAAGGGCACGCTGGTGGATGCGACGGGCAGCCTGTTCGTGCGGGAGGAGGCGCCGCGCCGGGCGGACCCGAAGGCGAAGCCGCTGCGCTGCACCGGCAAGGCGGTGATCGCGCTGACCCGGCAGGCGCATGCGATGGGCGTGCCGATTTCCACCGGCACCGATTTCACCCTGCCTGCGGGCGATCCCTGGCCGGAAGTGCATGAAGAGCTGTTCTTCCTGGCGCGCGATGTGGGCATGCCGCCGCTGGCGGTGATCCGGGCGGCCACGCTGATGGGGGCGGTGGCCGCCGGGCAGGCGGCCGAGCGCGGCAGCCTGGAGCCCGGCAAGCTCGCGGACTTCGTGGTGCTGGCGAAGGATCCGCTGGCGGACATCGCCAACATCCGCAGCATCGAGACGGTGGTGAAGCGGGGGCGCGCCTATGCCCGCGCGGACTACATGGCCGAAATGCCGCCGTCGATGAACAGTTCCGCCCCCGTCACGAAGCGGGCCTCATCCGAGACGAGATAGACGGCGCCCCAGGCGACATCGTCCGGATCGCCGATGATGCCGAGCGGCACCTGCCGGCCCAGCTTCGCCTTCACATCCTCTTTGGTGACACCGGCGGCCTGGAAATTGTCGAGGATTGGGGTGTCCATGAAGGTGGGGTGGATGGAGTTGCAGGTGATCGCGTCCTTTTTGGACGCGCAGTGGAGGGCGACCGATTTCGTGAGGTGGCGCACGCCTGCCTTGGCGCTGTTGTAGGCGGCCATCCGGCCCGAGGCGATGACGCCCGCGATCGACGAGATGTTGAGGATGGAGCCCCGGCCGCCGTCGGCGCGGGTGGTTTCGCGGATCAGCGGGATCGCGTGCTTGCAGCCCAGGAACACGCCGTCGAGATCGATCGCATGGACATGCCGCCAGCTTTCGAGGCTGGTGTCCTCCACGCTGCCGGGGGTGCCGATGCCGGCGTTGTTGACGAGGATGTGAAGCCCGCCGAACAGGCGCTTCGCTTCCGCGATGGCTGCGATCCATTGCGCTTCGCTGGTGACATCATGGGCGAAGCCCGCCGCATCCGGGCCGATTTCGGCGGCCGCCGCGACTGCGCCCGGGCCGTTGACGTCCGTGAGCAGCACGCGCGCGCCTTCGCCCGCGAAGCGCTGCGCCATCCTGAGCCCCAGCCCCGATGCCGCCCCGGTGACGAGCGCGATCTTGCCCTTCAGTCTTGCCATTTGCGAATGTCTCCCTCTGCCCTGTCGCTAGGGAAGGCGGCGGCCGTTGCCAAGAGGCGGCCGGGGTGAGAGCATGGCGTGGTCCGGGCCGTGGCGAACCGCCATGGAACCGCGTTCGCCGGGGTGAATTGTGACGCTTTTGCCACATCAGCACGGCAAACCGGCGTTGTGCGGCGCAGCAAAGGTTGAACGGACGGAGGCGGGCGACTAGCTGGCCGGTCAATAAGGGCCGGGCGGCCAGTTTCGCCGGCCATCCGAAGTTCGAAATCCGAATTCCTTGGGAGATAGCATGCGTTCGATCCTTCTCGCATCCGCTGCGATGCTGTGCGCCATTCCGTCCCATGCCCAGGATGGGCAGACGGCCGAGCCCGACAGCGCGATGGACGGCGGCGACATCATCATCACCGCCACCAAGCGCGCGCAGGCGCTGAGCGACGTGCCGATCGCGGTGAGCGCGGTGACGGCGGAAAGCCTGCAGAATTCGGGCGCGACCGACATCCGCCAGCTGAACCAGATCAGCCCGTCGCTTCTCGTCAGCTCCACCTCTTCGGAAGCGGGTGCGGGCGTGGCGCGGATCCGCGGCATCGGCACCGTGGGCGACAACCCCGGCCTCGAAGCCTCGGTCGCGGTGTTCATCGACGGCGTCTATCGCAGCCGGTCGGGCGTGGGCCTGACGGAACTGGGCGCGGTGGAGCGGATCGAGGTGCTGCGCGGGCCGCAGGGCACGCTGTTCGGCCGCAACGCGTCCGCCGGCCTCATCAACATCGTGACGGCGAAGCCCAAGTTCGAAACCGAGGGCAGCGCCGAAGTCACCTATGGCAATTACGATTACTGGCGTCTGGCGGGCGGCATCACCGGCCCGCTGATCGAGGACAAGCTCGCCTATCGCCTGGACGGCGTGTTCACGCGCCGCGACGGCTATCTGACCGACGTGATTTCCGGGCGCACGGTGAACGACCGCGACCGCTGGCTGCTGCGCGGGCAGCTGCTGTTCACGCCGAATGACGATCTCGAGATCCGGGTGACGGGCGACTATGCGAAGCGCGCGGAAGAATGCTGCGCCAACACCTATCTGCCGTTCCGCACGGCCTTCCGCGATGCGCAGGGCAATGTGCAGACGACGCCGAACAACCCCATCGTGAACATCATCCGCGGGCTTGGCGGCGTGGTTTCGGATGACACCTTTGCGCGCGAAACCTCCATCACGCCGGGGCGCAGCCACCGGTCCGACGTGTCGGACTGGGGCCTTTCCGCCGAGGTGAACTGGAACCTTGGCTTTGGCGACCTCACCGCCATCACCGGCTATCGCGACTGGAAGGTGTCCGCGAGCCAGGACGGCGACTTCAACAACCTCGACATCCTCTATCGCGACAACCAGGTGCGGCGCTTCCGCACCTTCAGCCAGGAACTGCGGCTGAACGGCCGTGCGTTCGACGATCGGCTGGACTGGCTGGTGGGCGGCTATTACGCGCATGAGCGGCTGAACATGAGCGACGACCTGAAATATGGTCAGGACTATATGCGCTATGCCAACTGCATCGTCGCCAACGGGCTTTCGAACACGGCGGCGTCGATCGGCATCAACGGCCTGCTTTCGCCCACGTCGAACGGCTGCGTGAACAGCGCGGTTGCAGCGTCCATCGTGACCAACCCGCTGCTGCCGGCAGCGCTGCGCACGCCGGTCGCGATCTGGGGCGGCTTCGCCGTGCCGGGGCAATATGGCTATGACGCAGTGGCGACCGCCGTGGGCCGCCCGGGCGACACGCTGAACGGCCGTGGCATCGTGGAGGACCGCTATGCCCAGAGCAGCCGGAACTTCGCCATCTTCACGCACAATGTGTTCGATCTCGTGCCCGACACGCTGCAGCTGACGGTGGGCGCGCGCTATACCAACGAGAAGAAGACGCTGGACGTCGATCTTGTCGGCAACAACACGCTGTGCGCGGCGATCGCCGCCAACCCGGCGTTCGCGGGCCTTGCGGCGATGCCCTGCGTGATCAACCCGCTGACGCTCTCTGACAGCGCCTCCAAGACCGAGGACGAGTGGACCGGCACCGTGGTGCTGAGCTGGAAGCCGATCGAGGAGCTGATGACCTATGCCAGCTACTCGCTGGGCTACAAGGCGGGCGGCTTCAATCTCGACCGGTCGTCGCTGAACGCGGCCGCGCCGGATCTGGACCAGCTGAAGTTCGAACCGGAAACGGTGAAGAGCATGGAAATCGGCGCCAAGCTGGACCTGCGCAGCGTGCAGCTGAACGTGGCGGCGTTCCGCGCCGTCTATGACCAGTTCCAGCTGAACACCTTCAACGGCACCAACTTCGTGGTGGAAAACATCCAGGCCTGCCGCGACGACCTGAACGGGGCGGATCAGGACAACAGCGCCGCAACCGGTGCCTGCGCCGCCGACCGGGTGAAGGGCGGCGTCACCTCTACCGGGGTGGAAGTGGAAGGCCTGATTTTCCCCGCGCCGGACGTTTCGGTGAACCTGGGCCTGACCTATGCCGAGAGCCAGTATCGCCAGAATCTGGTGGGCGCGGGCGGGCGTCCGCTGGCGCCGACGCTGGCGAACATTCCCGGCCAGCAGATGTCGAACGCGCCGAAGCTGGTGCACACGGCTGCGCTGACCTGGACGCCGGCCGTGACCGACGATCTGGGGGCGCTGGTCTATCTCGACTATCGCCTGCAATCCGAGGTGAACACCGGTTCCGACCTGTTCCCCGAAAAGCGCCAGCAATCGGTGTTCGTGGTGAACGCGCGGCTGGGGCTGAACGGCAACGACCGCAAGTGGCAGGTGGAGGCCTGGGCGCAGAACCTGTTCAACGCCCAGTATCAGCAGGTGGCGTTCAACGCGCCGTTGCAGGGATCCGGCAGCATTGCGCAGACCGCCGCCAACGGCACCCCGGCGACGACGCTGTTCGGCAGCTTCCTGGCGGAGCCGCGCACCTTCGGCCTGACGCTGCGCACGAAATTCTGATCCGGCTCGACCGGAGCAGACGGAGAGGGCGGGGGAAACCCCGCCCTTTTTCGTTTGCTGCCTCTGCAGGCGCTTATGCCGGCCCTTCCAGCGCCTGTCGGGTGGCGGTTTCGCCGCGTGGGTCGCAATCCGGGCCGGATCGGCAAGGAGCGCGACATGACGGACGACAGGAGCAAGAGGACCGGATCATGGGATCCGCTGGTGCGATTGACGCACTGGGGCATTGCGGCTGCGGTGCTGGCGAACGCAGCCTTCACCGAAGAGGGCGGCGCATGGCATGTCTGGATCGGGACTGCGATGGCGGGGATGCTGGGCCTTCGGCTGATCTGGGGCGTGATCGGGCCGCGAGAGGCGCGCTTTTCGGCCTTTCCGCCCAGCCCCAGCCTGGCCATCGCGCACATCCGGGATATCCGGGCAGGGCGACGCGAGGCGCACCGAAGCCACAATGGGCTGGGTGCGCTGATGGCCTATGCGATCTGGGGCACATTGTCGGTTGTTGCGGTGACCGGCTTTTCAATGAGCGGCTTTCCGCCCGCGACTCCGTCGGCGACCCTGGGCACGGCTTCGCCGCAGGCGGGGATCGTGGCGGAGGGGGCTGAAGCCGCCCCGCTCCGGGCGGTGGACGGCGAGGATGGCGACGAGGTCGGGGACGATGAGGACGAGGGGCGCACGGCCGATGATCGCGCCGGCAGGCCGCCGTCCGAAGCGGGCGAGTGGGTCGAGGAGCTGCACAAAGGTGCCGTGACTCTTCTCTATGGTTTGATCATCCTGCATCTGCTGGGCGTGCTGATGGAAACCGTTCGCGCCGGATTCGGGGTTGTCGGAAGGATGATCGGACGAAGTGGATAGGAGTTCGCGCAATCGCCCGACGCTGCGGACGCAGGCCGTCGCCACTATCGTTGCCATGCAGGCGGTGGCCGCAGCCTTCTTCATCGGAGATGTCATTGCCGATGTCCGCGCCGACGGCATCGGGCTGCATGTGCTGACCGAGGGCGTCGCGGCATTGGCCCTGCTGGCTGGCGTTGTGTTCGGGGCGATGGAATTGCGGCGGCTTCTCGCCGAAGCGGAGCGGCATCGAGAGGCGCTTGCCGTCGCGTCGGGCGCGCTTTCCGTGGTGGTCGGGAAGCGATTTGCGCAATGGGGGCTGACGGCTGCGGAACGCGATGTCGCGCTGTTCGCGCTGAAGGGGTTCGACAGCAACGAGATCGCGAGGCTTCGGGATGCCGCGCCGGGAACCGTCAGGGCGCAGCTTGCGCAGGTTTATGCAAAGGCCGGCGTGAATTCGCGCGCATCGCTGGTGAGCCTGTTCTTTGAGGACCTGATGGACGGCTTGCCGGGATAGGCCTGTCCGGATGCGGCGCGGGTGGAGGCGTCCGGGCCGGACAGCCCGATCCCGCTGTCAGACAGCCGTACCCGCCAGCTTGCCGATCGCATAGGTGACGGCCATGGCGACGGCGCCCCAGAAGCTGACGCGCAGCACCGCGCGGCCGGCAGGCGCCTTCCCTGCCCAGGCGCCCAGCCAGCCCAGGAGGGCGAGCGACAAGAGGGTGGAAACGGCGATGCTGGCGGCGATCAGGGGCTGGGGGGCAAATTGCACTGCCGCCAGCGGCAACAGCGCGCCGGCCGAGAAGGTGGCGGCCGAGGCCAGCGCCGCCTGAAGCGGGCGGGCGACGGTTTCGGATGTGATGCCCAGTTCGGCGCGGGCGTGGGCGGCCAGCGCATCATGCGCGGTCGCCTGCGCCGCCGCCCGTTCGGCGGTTTCGCGGTCCAGACCCCGCTCCATGTAGATCGAGGTCAGTTCCTCCAGCTCCTTTTCCGGCTGGGAAGCCAGCTCCCCGGTCTCCCGTTTGAGGTCCGCCTGCTCGGCGTCTTTCTGGGAGCTGACGGAGACATATTCGCCCGCCGCCATCGACAGCGCGCCCGCCACCAGCCCGGCGATTCCGGCCAGCAGGATGTCGCTCCGGCCGGTGCCCGCACCGGCAACCCCGATCACCAGGCCTGCGGTTGAAAGGATTCCGTCGTTTGCGCCCAGCACGGCGGCGCGCAGCCATCCGATCCGGTCTGCCGCATGGGGTTCCGGATGAGCTGCGTGCCGCACGGGCTCAGGCCGCCTTTGCCGCGCCGGGCTTCACCGGTTCCAGATCCTTCCGGTCTGGCGCGCGGGTCGCCTGCCAGTAATCGACCAGCGCGAAGGGCCAGTTCTGACTGACGCGGCCGCTGGCGTTCTTGTACCAGCTGGTGAAGCCCTGCTGCCCCCAGGCCATCTTCGCATTCTCCGCATCCACCTTCGCGTTGAAGGCGTCATGGACGTCGGCGCGGACAGTAACCGGCCCCTCGGCTGCGATCAATCGCGCCGCCTCGGCGATGTAGTTCACCGAACATTCCGAGAAGAAGATGATGGAGCCGTTGACGACGATATTGGTGTTGGGGCCGTAGATCATGAAGAAATTGGGGAAGCCCGGCACCATCATGCCGAGATAGGCGCGGGCATCGCCGGCCCAGGTCTCGTGCAGGTCCTTGCCGTCCAGCCCCTCCACCTTGAAGCTGCGCAGGAAATCGGAGGCGTGGAAGCCGGTGCCATAGATCAGCACATCGGCCGGGTGGCGCTTGCCGTCTGCAGTGACGATGGCGTCCGGCTCGACATGGTCGATGCCGTCGGTCACCAGATCGACATTGTCGCGCTGGAGCGCCTTCAGCCAGACGCCGTTGTCGCGCAGGGAGCGCTTGCCGCCGAAGGGATATTTCGGGATCACATGATCGAGGATGTGCGGCTTGGTGGTGACCTGCTCGCCGATCTTTTCCACCAGCGCCGCGCGCAGTTCGGCATTGGCCGCGCCGATCGTGCCTTCGGGGCCGTTCCAGCCCTCTTCCGCGCGGACATTGGGCAGCACCCCGTCCGTCAGCATCCAGAACAGCCAGAAGCGGTACCATTTGTCGTAGTTGGGGATATGTTCCACCGCCCACTGGAAGGCGTCCGGCACCGGGTCGTGGTAATTGTCTGTCGGGCCGAGCCACGGCGGGGTGCGCTGGAACACCTCCATATGGCCGACCTGCGGGGCGATTTCCGGCACGAACTGGAAGGCCGAGGCGCCGGTGCCGATGACGGCCACGCGCTTGCCCTTCAGATCCACATCATGCCGCCAGCGGGCCGAATGGAAGGCCGGGCCGGCGAAGCTATCGAGGCCCGGAATGTCGGGGTAGCGCGGTTCGTTCAGCTGGCCGACGGCGGACACCAGCATGTCGGCCTCCATCGGGCCGGCGGAGGTGTCCACCTGCCACTTGCCGCGCGCATTGTTCCAGCGGGCGGCGTTGACGCGGGTGTTGAACCGGGTGAGTTCGCGCAGGCCGTGCTGCGTGGCGAAGCGCTGGAAATAGTGCAGCAGAACCTCGCCCTGACTATAGAATTCGGGCCAGTCGTGGTTCGGTTCGAAGGAATAGCTGTAGAGGTGGTTGGGCGTGTCCACCCGGACCCCGGGATAGCGGTTCAGGAACCAGGTGCCGCCCACATCCTCGTTCGCCTCGATGATGGTGACATCGACGCCCGCCTGCCGCAGCCGGTGCGCGGCGAGCAGGCCCGACATGCCGGCACCCACGATCAGCGCCGTCAGACGGCGCGGCGATTCGATGGGGGCAGGGGCCTTGCGGTCCGCGCCGTCGAGCGCGAGTTCGTCGAGCAGGAAGGGCAGGTAATGGGCCGGAACCTCGCCGCCGGCGATCCAGCTGATCATGCGGCTGACGCGCGCATCGCTGGGAATGGCGGCGGGCTGCGCCGCGCCGGTGATGATGGGCCACAGCACGCGATCCGCCTCTGCCCGGATGCGGGCCTGCACCTCTTCCGGGAAATCGCCCATCCCGTCGCCCCAGAAATCATAGAGCGGGGTGGCGAGGTCGAGCAGGGAATCGTCGCCGGACGCCTGCGCCACGCAGACGGCGAGCGTCGGCAGATGGGTGGTGACGAGCGCCGCTTCGAAATCGGCGCGCGAAAGCTTGCTGGCCATGATCCTCTCCTTCAGGCGGCCAATGCACAGGCTGAAGGGGCAGGCGGCAAGCTGCGCCTTTAGGGGAGGCTGCGATATTCGACGGGGAGGCCCAGCGCCTTCAGCTGCGGTTCGATGGCGGCGCGGTCGCCCACGACGATGAAGGCAAGGTCGCCGGCGGCGGGGATCGGGGCCGCGCGCACGGCGGCGAGCGGCACATTGTCGATCCGGGCCGGCAGCGTCGCCAGATAATCATCGGGCCGGCCCAGCACCACGGAGCGTTCCAGCGCCCCCAGCATCGCGCCGCCGGTTTCGAACTCGGCCGGGAGGCCGCGGACCGACGAGGCGCGGGCGCGATCCACCTCTGCCGCTTCGGGCGGGCGGCTGCCGTGGAATTCCGCGAGAAGGCCGCGGATGGCGGCGATCGACTCCCCGGCCCGTTCCCGATCGACGGGGGCGGTCAGCAGGAAGGGCATGGCCCCCCGCGTGGGCGCGGCAGAGGAGGATGCGCCGTAGGACCAGCCCTTTTCCTCGCGCAGGAGGCGGTTGAGGCGGCTGGTCGTCAGCCCGCCGAAGACGTCGTTGGCGAGCGTGAGGGGCAGGATGTCGTCGCGGCCGGTCAACGGCAGGGGTGCGCCCGCCAGGATGAAGGCCTGCGGCGCGCCGGGGCGATCGTAGAGGATGATCCGGCCCGCCGCCTGCGGGGCAGGCGTGGCGGCCTTCGCGACCGGCAGAGGCGCGGCGGCCGCCTTCAGCCGCCCGAACTGCTGTTCCAGCAGCGGCAGCAGGGCGGCAAGGCTTGTGTCCCCCACCACGAACAGCGTGGCGTCCGCCGGTTGCAGCAGGGCTGCATGGAAGGCGGCGAGATCGGCGCGGGTCACGGCCTTCACGCCCTCGGGCGTGCCATTGCCGTTGAAGCTCTGCCCATAGGGGTGATCCGGGCCGTAGATCAGCGCCGGCGCGGCGCGCAGCGCGATGCCGCCCGGCTCCGTCGCTTCATTGGCAAGGTCTGCCAGCACCTGCCCCCGGATGCGCTCCAGCTGGTCTTCTGGGAAGGCCGGGGCCTGCACGATATCGGCGAACAGTTGCAGCGAGGCGGCGAGGTTGGGCGTGAGAGCGTTGAGGCTGATCCGCGTGCGATCCAGCACGGCGGAAGCCGAAACGCTGGCGCCGAGCCGTTCCAGCCTGCGCGCGATTTCCGGCCCGTCGAGCCGGCCGAGCGCGCCGGTCGTGCCTTCGCGCAGCAGGCCCAGCATCAACCGCTGCGTGCCGGGCTTTTCGCGGCTGTCGGCCGCGACGCCGCCGTCCAGCGCGAGCTGGACGCGCACCACCGGGACGGCGGTGTTGGCGACGAACTGCACCTTCATCCCGTTGGACAGGGTCGCGCGCTCTACCTTGGGCGTGGCGAGCCGGGTGATCTCGCCTGCCGGGGGCGCGCCCTTGCTGCGATCGGCGGCAAGGCCCTGCGGCTGGAATCCGGGCGCGGGCGGGCGGGCCGGGCTGGCCACGATCCGATCGGCCTGGGCGTCGTCGATCCGGGCCGGGTTGCGTTCGCCCGGCGTCAGGGTGATGCGGTGGTCGTTCGCGGTCAGCCAGCGGGCGGCGGCAGCCTTCACTGATTCGGGCGTGGCAGCCGCGATCTCGCCCAGCTGGCGCTTGTAGTCAGCCGGGTTGCCGGCAAACACCGCGCCCTGCGCCAGCGTCTGTCCCTTGCCACCGAAGCCACCCACCTGCTCCAGCCCGCGGATCGTGCCGCTGACGGTGCGGGTGGCGATCCGCGCCAGTTCCTCCGGGCTGGGGCCGGCGGCCTTCCATTCGGCCAGAAGCTCGTCGATTCGCTCCTCCACGGCCGCGGGATCGACGCCGGGGCGGACATCCGCGCCGATCAGGGCGATGCTGGCGCCTTCCCAGCCATAGACCGAGGCGGAGACCCCGACGGCGGTCATAGAGAAGGGAGGTGGGGCCGCCGCCGAGCGTGGCGAGGCCGACTTCGAGCGCCGCGAGGCCGGGCGTGTCCTGACCCGGCAGCGGCCAGGCGCGAAGCAGCTGCACCGTCGCCACCTTGTCGGTGAGGGTCTGGCGCGTGGGGCCGTCGCGGGGCGGCACCGGGCTTGCGAAGCGGGCCGGCGTGGGGCCGGGCGGGATCTGGCCGAACCATTTTTCCACCAGCGGTCGCGCCGTCTTCGCGTCGATGTCGCCGGCCAGCACCAGCACGGCGTTGTTGGGGCCATAGTGCGTCTGGAACCAGCGCTTCGCATCCTCGACCGATGCGGCGCGCAGGTCAGGCTCCCGCCCGATGGCGGGGATCGAATAGGGGTGGTCGGCGGGGTAGAGCGCCGCCAGCAGCGCCGGGAAGATCAGCCCGCCCGGCTGGTTTTCGCCGTCGCGCTTCTCGTTCAGCACGATCTCCCGTTCGGAGCCGAGGATCTTCTCGTCGATGGCGGGCAGCAGCCAGCCCATGCGATCGGATTCGAGGAAGAGGGCGAGATCGAGCGCCGGGGTGGGCACGGTCTGGAAATAGTTGGTGCGGTTGAAATCGGTGGTGCCGTTGAACTGGCTGCCGCCCGCTTCCTCCAGCGGCTTGAAATGATCGACCCGACTGTGTTCCGAGCCGCGGAACATGATGTGCTCGAACAGGTGCGCAAAGCCCGAGCGGCCCTTGGGTTCGTCCACCGAGCCGACATGGTACCAGACATTGACCGAGACGATGGGCGCCTTGCGGTCGGTGTGGACGATCACCCGGAGGCCGTTCGCCAGCGTGAACTGCTCGTAGGGGATGTCCACCCGGGCGACCAGTTCGCTGAGCGGCGCGGGCGTTTGCTGCGCAGCAATTGCAGGCGCGGGCTGCGCGAGGAGCGGCAGCGGCGCAGCCGCGACGAGGGCGGCGAGGATAAGTTTGCGCATCATGCGAGGCTCGTCGTCACGACTTCGGTGAGATCCTTCGAAAGGCCCGGCGTGCGGGCGATGCGGTCCAGTTCCGCCTTCATCAACGGCCCCCATGGCTCTGCCAGCCGACGCCAGCGCGCCAGCGGCTGCACCAGCCTTGCGGCCGATTGCGGGTTGATCCTGTCTGCCGCCAGCACATGGCCGGCGAGCAGGGCATAGCCCGCGCCCTCGCGGTCGTGGAAACGCGTCTGGTTCATGGCGAAGCCCAGCACCAGCGCACGCAGACGGTTGGGATTGCGCGCGTCGAAGCGGGGATGGGTGGCCAGATGTGCGACGGTGGCGCGGGTGTCGCGGCGGGTGGAGGCGGCCTGGGCCAGGAACCACTTGTCCAGCACTTCGGGCAGCGCGTCATAGCGGCGTTCGAACAGCTTCAGCGCCTCGATCCGTTCGACCGCGTTCGAATGGGAGAGGGCGGTCAGCGCCGACATCCGGTCTGTCATGTTGGTGGCGTCGGTGAACTGGAGGAAGGCCGCGGCGGTCGCCTCATGATCATCCTCTGCCAGCAGCAGGGACAGGAGGATGCCCCTCAGCCGGCGGGCGCCCTTGGCGCGCGGGCCATCTTCGGGCGTTGCATCGCAGCTGTGCCAGGCCTCCCACAGCGGCTCGCGCAGGGCGCCGAGAAGGCTTCGGCGCAGGCCTTCGCGCGCGGCGTGGATGGCCTCTGGATCGACGGTTGCCATCCTGTCGCCGATCAGGGCCTCGCCGGGGAGGAGGAGCGTTTCCGCGACGAAGGCGGGATCCTCCCCTGCATGCCCGAGGAGGGCGGACACGGCCCTGATCACGTCTGCATGGCCGACCGCCGTGCCGCCTGCCGCCGAGGCGGTGAGGGCGGAGAGCATCAGCTGCTGCACCGCCTCGTAGCGGGCGAAGCTGTCGTCCTCGTGCGCGGCGAGGATCAGCAGGTCTTCGCGCGCGGGGGCGGGTTCAACCAGGATGGGGGCGGCGAAGCCCCGGTTCAGCGACAGGATCGGCGGTTCCGCGATGCCATCCAGCGACAGGCGCGTTTCGGCGTCCGTCAGCAGCAGGTCGTCGTGCCGGGCGAGGCTGCGGCCGTCGGCCGAAAAGGCAGCGAGGCGGAAGGGAATGGGCAATGGCGGCGCACCGGGCGCCTTGGGGTTCGCCTGACGAAGCACGAGGTCCAGCCGGCCCGCCTGCGCATCATGGCTGGCGTCTACGGTGACGCGTGGCGTGCCCGGCTGTTCGTACCAGCGGCGGAAGAGATCGGCTTCCAGGCCTTCGGCGGCCATGGCGGACAGGAAATCCTCGACCGTTGCGGCGGTGCCGTCGTTGCGCTCGAAATAGCGGTCTGTCGCGGCGCGGAACCTCTCAGCCCCCAGCCGTGTCGCCATCATGCGGATCAGCTCTGCGCCCTTGTCGTAAACGGTCGCGGTGTAGAAGTTGGAGATTTCCGCATAGCTTTCGGGGCGGACTGGGTGGGCCAGCGGGCCTTCGTCTTCCGGGAACTGGCTGGCGCGCAGCTGGCGGACGCCTTCGATCCGCTTCACCGCGGCGGAACCGATGTGGGCGGAAAACTGCTGGTCGCGGAAGACGGTGAAGCCTTCCTTCAGGCTGAGCTGGAACCAATCCCGGCAGGTGACGCGGTTG
>NZ_JAYRCW010000037.1:12807-24063 GCF_041909755.1 Sandaracinobacter sp. | reverse complement strand
CGGCAAGCTGGCCCGCCAGCGCGAGAGCTTCGGGGGCGGGACGGGAGGCCGCGAGCAGCTTTGCCAGCGCGACGCGCCGGGCTTCGGGGGCGATGGGCGGGTGGGCCTCGCCGGGGCCATCCAGCCCGGCAAGCATCGGCCCGGCTTCCCAGCCCTCGACCTCGTCCGGGTCCATGTCTCCGGCGGGGACCATGCGGGGCAGGAGCAGCGCCTGGCCTTCGCTTTCGCGGACGAACGCCTCGGTCAGGGCGCGGATCGAGCGGCGCGTGGGCAGCAGCAGCAGCACCCGCGCGAGTTCGAGCGGATCGGGATAGCGGGCGAGAAGCCCGGCGGCGAGATCATCCGCGAAAGGGCGATGCGCGGGGATGGTGAACAGGCTGCCCCGTGCGGACGAGGAGGCCATGCGAGGCCCGGCGCCGGAGGGCGCCATTTCTGATTCGGCGTCGGAGGACGCCTTTCCGGTTTCGGCGTCAGAGGACGCCTTCCCTGTTTCGGCGTCAGAGGACGCCTTCCCTGTTTCGGCGTCAGAGGACGCCAAGCAGCATCTCCGTTTCCTTCACGGCGGCGGCGGTGCCGACATCGAACCACAGGCCCTGGTGCACCACGCCATAGAGGCGGCCATCGGCGGCGGCCTTGTCCCACAGGCGGTTCATGGAGAAGGGCTCGACCGCGACCCCGTCGAACAGGGATTTCGACAGCATCTGCAGGCCGGTATAGACGAAAGGGGCGACCCGGCCCGGCCTGCGGCGCGACACGCGGCCCAGCGGATCCATGTGAAAATCGCCCGGCCCGCCATGGCAGTTGGCGCGGGCCAGCGGCACCAGCAGCAGCAGCGCATCCATCTGCGCCGGATCCCAGCGGTTCGCCAGCAGCCGGGCCGCGCCGACGGGGCCGTCCACCCAGATATTGTCGGCGTTGATCGACAGGAACGGATCCGCGTCGATCAGCGGCAACGCCTTCGCGATGCCGCCGCCCGTTTCCAGCAGAAGATCCCGCTCGTCGGAAATCCGCGCCTCCTGATCCATGCCGCGCGCCGCCAGATGCGCCTCGATCCTGTCGGCCATGTAATGCACGTTGACGACAAAGCGGGTCACACCACCGGCCTTCAGCGTGCCCATCGCGCGATCGAGCAGGGTGCGGCCCGCCACCTCCACCAGCGGCTTCGGGCGCGTCGCCGTCAGCGGACGCATGCGCTTGCCGAGCCCTGCGGCCAGCACCATCGCGGATGCGGGAACCGCCGTCACCGGCACCACGCCGCCCGCAGCGCAAGCGGGACATGGGCATCGAACCACTGTTTCACCGGCGCGAGCGCCGGATGGGCGAGGTTGCGATCAAGATAGGACCAGACGCGCGGCAGGCGCTCGACATAGCCCTGCCGGCCGTCGCGGTCGCGCAGGCGCACGAAGATACCCAGGATCTTCACATTGCGCTGCGCGCCCAGCACCTCATAGGCGGCGCGGAATCCGGCGCCGGAATCGAACCGGTCCAGCATCGCCTGTTCCAGTTCGGGCGAAACATCGCGCCGGGCATCCTGCAGCAGCGACACCAGATCATAGGCCGGGTGGCCCGCCAGCGCGTCCTGAAAGTCCAGCAGCCCCAATCCCTTCACGCCCGGCCGATCCAGCAGCATCAGATTTTCGGCGTGATAGTCGCGCAAGGTGACAACCGGGTTGCGCGCCGTTTCGGCCAGCACCCCGCCCCACACCGCATCCCAGGCGGCAAGATAGGCTTCATCGTCCACCGGGATTCCGGCGGCCTTCGCATACCAGTCCGGGAAGAGCATCACTTCGCGGGCGAGGACGGCCCTGTCGTAGGGCGGGAGGGCGGAGGGCTGCGCCGCGCCGTGCAGCGCCGCCAGCAGATCGACCGCCTGCGCATAGACCGGCGCTTCCAGATGCGGCTCCGTCTTCAGGACGGGACCGACCAGCCTGTCCCCGAAATCCTCGATCAGGAGGAATCCGCGATCGAGATCGCGGGCAAGGATCTGCGGCGCGGAGAATCCCGCGTCCACCAGCAGGTCCGCGACGGACAGGAAGGGCTTCACATCCTCATGGGCCGGCGGGGCATCCATCAGCACGGCGCGGCGGGCCGGCTCCTCCACCCGGAAATAGCGGCGGAAGCTGGCGTCTCCGGCGAGCGGTTCCACCGCTGCCGCGCCCCATCCCGCCTTTGTCAGGAAGTCTCTGGCGCCGTCGCGCGGAATCATGGAGCAGCCTTCAAGTCGGTGGCGAGCAGCGTGGTGAACGGATCGGGCGCCACGCGGAACGGATGGGAGAATGGGTTCGAGAAGGCCGCGATCAGGAACAGGATCAGGCCCGAAAATGCGCCGAAGCTGGAGATCAGGAGGCGGTTCGCGCGCGTGGGGGCGAACACGAAGAAGGGGATCGACACCAGCGCCAGCCCTGCAATGGCCGGAATCCAGAACACGCCGCCGGAGCGCGTGTGCGCGACTTCCCCCCTGAGCTGGCGGAACCGCGCGATATCCGTGAGCCGGTCGAGCATCTGGTCGCGCAGGCGGGCTTCCCTGAGGTTGGCGGGCTGAAGGTTCAGCACTGCCTGATACGCCCGGTCCCGCGCCGCCCACCCATCGCCGCTCAACCGGCGCTCGGTGCCCAGCAGTTCCCATTCCGGCCCGGAGACGATTTCGACATAGTCCCGCATGGCCGTCCGGATGACCGGCGCCGAAGGGCCGCCGTGGCGGCCGGCATCATGCCACACATCGGCCACGCGGACGGCTTCCTCGGCGAAGCCGCTGCGCACATCGTTGAAGCCGCTGAGTTCCTGAGCATAGACCAGCGCCAGGATCACCCCGTAGAGAGCGGCCACCCGGAAGCCGACCGTCTGGCTGAGATCCCGCGTGGCGAGCGAATGGCGATAGCCGTCTGGCCCGGCTTCGCTGGCGTCCGGCCGGATGAGGCGGCGCACGACCGCCGGAACGGCGAGCGCGAGCAGGATGCCGCCGCCGATCCACAGCAGCGCCAGCGCCACATCGAGCAGGACTTCAGGAACTGCGCCGAACGGCATTCAGGAAGAAACCCGGCGGAATCACGCGAACGGCCATCGGCCTTCCCAAGCGGCGGGCGCGTCCCAAGTCAAGCGCCTGTCCGGGCCGCCGGCGCCCTCCAGCCTGAGCCACAGCCGATCCGGCCAGATGGTGTCGCCCAGCCGTTCGGGCCATTCCAGGATCAGCGCGCCATCCAGCAGCCAGTCGTCGAGCGCGAGCGGCTCCGCCTCTGCCGCGGACGACAGCCGGTAGAGATCGGCATGGGCGACGGGCGGATCGAGATCCGCATAGGTCTGCACCAGCGTGAAGGTGGGGCTGGGTACTTCGCCCCGATGCCCCAGCCCTTCGAGGATGGCGCGGGCAAGCGTCGTCTTTCCCGCGCCCAGATCGCCGGACAGGGCAATCACGTCGCCCGCGCGCAAAAGGGGCGCAAGCCGGGCGCCGATGGTGCGGAGCCCGGCTTCGTCCAGCGTCAGTGCCATGTCAGTAGCGGTAATGATCCGGCTTGAACGGGCCTTGCGGCGTGACGCCGATATAGGCGGCCTGCTTCGGCGTGAGCGTCGTGAGCTTCACGCCCAGCTTTTCGAGGTGCAGGGCCGCGACCTTTTCATCCAGATGCTTGGGCAGCACATGCACGCCGAGGCTGTACTGGTCCGCCTTGGTCCAAAGCTCGATCTGGGCCAGCACCTGGTTGGTGAAGCTGGAGGACATGACGAAGCTGGGGTGGCCGGTGGCGCAGCCCAGGTTCACCAGCCGGCCCTTCGCCAGCACCAGGATCTTCTTGCCGTCGGGGAATTCCACCTCGTCGACCTGCGGCTTCACCTCGGTCCACTTCATGTTGGCGAGGCCGGCGATCTGGATCTCGCTGTCGAAGTGGCCGATGTTGCACACGATCGCCATGTTCTTCATCGCGCGCATGTGATCGACGGTGATCACATCCTCGTTCCCTGTCGCCGTCACGAAGATGTCCGCACGGGTGACGGCGTCTTCCATGGTGACGACTTCATAGCCTTCCATCGCGGCCTGGAGCGCGCAGATCGGATCGATTTCGGTGATCAGCACGCGCGCGCCGCCGTTGCGGAGCGAGGCCGCCGAGCCCTTGCCCACATCGCCGAAGCCCGCGACACAGGCGACCTTGCCCGCCAGCATCACGTCTGTCGCGCGGCGGATCGCATCGACGAGCGATTCCTTGCAGCCATAGAGATTGTCGAACTTCGACTTGGTGACGCTGTCGTTCACGTTGATCGCCGGGAAGGGCAGCTTGCCCTTCTTCGCCAGCTCATAGAGGCGGTGAACGCCCGTGGTGGTTTCCTCGGACACGCCCTTGATGGCGGCGACCGTCTTCGTGAGGTAGCCGGGGCGTTCGGCGAGGAAGCGCCGGAGGGTGGCGACGAAAATCTCCTCTTCCTCGTTGCCGGGCTTGAACAGCTCTTCCCCGGCTTCGACGCGGGCACCCCACAGCGCGAACATGGTGGCGTCGCCGCCGTCATCCAGGATCATGTTGCAGGTGGTGTCGCCCCAGTCGAAGATGCGGATCACATAATCCCAATATTCTTCCAGCGTTTCGCCCTTGACGGCGAACACCGGGATCCCGCGCGCGGCGATGGCGGCGGCGGCATGATCCTGGGTGGAGAAGATGTTGCACGAAGCCCAGCGGATGTCCGCGCCGAGTTCCGCCAGCGTTTCGATCAGAACCGCCGTCTGGATCGTCATGTGCAGCGAACCGGTGATGCGCGCACCCTTCAGCGGCTTCGACGCGCCGAATTCCGCGCGCAGCGCCATCAGGCCCGGCATTTCGGTTTCGGCGATGGCGATTTCCTTGCGGCCGAAATCGGCCAGGCCGATGTCTGCGATCACATAGTCGGTGAATGCGGAATTGGTCGCCACGGGCGATGCTCCTGAAACGGGGAAATATGGCGCCGGCATAGCGGCTCGGCAAAACACTTGCAACTTTCTTTAAGTCTTTATGTGGCGGGCGGCGATTGCCCGCGCGGGCCTTGCCCCCTAGGCTCGTGCGATGGATCTGGCACTGGCAATGGCCCCCGCGGCGCTGGCGATCGCGGCTTCGCCCTTCGGCATCATTCCCGCGATCCTGTTCCTGTTCACGCCACGGCCGAGGGCGGGCGCCGGCGCCTTCCTGGCCGGATGGCTGCTGGGTATCGCGGCGGGCTTCCTGCTGGCGGCGCTGGCAGGCGCCTGGCTGGCGGACTGGTCCCCCGGGCCGGCGCTGCCCTGGGTGAAACGGGGGCTGGGGGTGCTGCTGATCGGGCTGGGGGCGCGGAACCTGCTGGCGCGCGGAAAGGCGGCGGAGACGCCCGGCTGGATGCGGGGCATCGAGACCGCCACGCCGGCCGCTGCCGCCCGGCTGGGGCTGATGCTGTCGCTCGCCAACCCGAAGGTGCTGCTGCTGGCGCTGGCGGCGGGCGCGCTGGCGCTGGAGGCGGGGCTGGCCGTGGGATCGGGACTTGCCGGGTCTGCGCTGCTGTTTGCGGCGGCTGCCTCGGCGACCGTGGCGCTGCCGTTGCTGGCGCATCTGCTGCTGGGCGAGGCGGCGCTGCGGCCGCTGGGCCGGGCGCGGGACTGGCTGGTCGCCAACAACGGCCTTGTGGTGGGCGGCGTGCTGGCGCTGATCGGGCTGAAGCTGCTGCTGGGCTGAACCGGCGTTCAGCCCTTTGCGGCGTGGCGTCCGATCGGCATGATCTCTTCGCGCTCCACCACGAAGGGGGGCGGGTAGCCGGCGGCGGCGAAGGTGGCCGCGATCGCCTTGTTGGTATCGAAATAGACCTGCCAGTAGTGATCCGTGTGGCAGTGCGGGCGGACGCACAGCAGCGTGCCGAGTTCGTTGAAATCGAGAATTTCGACCGTGGGCGCGGGATCCGTCAGCACATTGGGGATGGCGGCGAGGGCGGGCATCAGCTTCCCGATGGCGGCGAGCGGGTCCACCCCGAAGGCGAGCTGGGCCTGGCGTTCGACCCGGCGGTGCGGATTGGCGCTGAAGTTGCGGATGACATCGCCCGAGACCTTCCCGTTGCCGACCACCGTCATCACATTGTCGGGCGTGGTGATGACCGTGTTGAACATGCCGATTTCCATCACGGTGCCCTCTACGCCGCCCGCGACCACATAATCCCCCACCTTGTAGGGGCGGAAGATGATGAGGAATGCCCCGGCGGCGAAATTGCCGAGCAGGCCCGACCAGGCCGCGCCGATCGCGAGGCCGACGCCGGCGAGGAGGGCTGCGAAACTGGTGGTCTGAAGGCCGAAGAAGCCGAGGATGGCGACGACGAGCAGGATGTTGAGGACGACGCCCAGGATGTTGGCGATGTAGCGCTGGAGGGTCGCATCGAAATTGCGCGCGGTGAGGATGCGGGAGAGGAGGCCGATGGCGAAGCTGATCAGCCAGCGGCCCACCATGTAGAGCGCGAAGGCCGCCGCGATCTTGAGACCTGCATCGAGCAGGATCGGTGCGGTGCGGTCCCACAGGCTGACGATATCGGCTTCCATCCTGATCCCCCAACTGTCATCGGCATCGCCTGATGCCCCGGATGAGGCTGCCGGATTGTGCCATTTCGCGCAATCCCGTCCGTGGTGCGCGAATTTTCATCTGCGCCATCTTCGGCTAGGTGCGCGCGGCCATGGCCGACTTCGACCCTGCCCTGCCCTTTGCCCTGTTGTGGGATTCGGATGCCCATGCCGCGCGGCTGTTCACCGGGCAGGCGGAGCTGCTGGAAACGACCGACGTGGCGGCGGCGCTGGACAGGCTGCGGCAATGGGCAGCGGCGGGCGACTGGGCGGTGGGGGCGCTTTCCTATGAGGCGGGGCATGCGCTGGAGCGCCGGACGGCGGGGCTGCCGCGCGGGCCGGGCTGGGTTCGGTTCACCCGGCACCGGGCGTGCCGGCTGCTGGACCGGGCGGCGCTGGAAGAGCTGCTGACCCCGTTCCGGGGGCGGGCGATGGCCGGCGCGCCGGAGCCGATGGTGGATCGCGAGGACTGGCTGGCGGCGGTGCGGCAGGCGCAGGACTTCATAGCCGGCGGCGACATCTATCAGGCGAACCTCACCTTTCCGGCACGGGTGCCGCTGGCGGGGCATCCGCTGGCGCTGTTCGCGCGGCTGTTCACGCCCGAGGCCGCGCCGCTGGGCGGGATCGTGCATGCGGGCGGCGGGCGCTGGTGGCTGAGCCTGTCGCCGGAGCTGTTCTTCGCGCTGGCGGACGGGCGGCTGACGGGGCGGCCGATGAAGGGGACGGCCCCGCGCGCCGCGACCGGCGCGGACGACCGGGCGGCGGCCGAGGCGCTGGCGGCAGACCCGAAGAACCGGGCGGAAAATCTGATGATCACCGACCTGATCCGCAACGACCTGTCGCGGGTGGCGGTGCCGGGCACGGTGAAGGTGCCGCGCCTGTTCGAGATCGAGACCTATCCCAGCCTGCACCAGATGACCTCCACGGTGACGGCCGCGCTGCGCCCGGAGCAGACGGCGGTGGACGTGCTGGCGGCGCTGCACCCCTGCGGATCGATCACCGGCGCGCCGAAGATCCGGGCGATGGAGATCATCAGCGCGCTGGAGCCGCACCCGCGCGGGCTCTACACCGGCAGCCTGGGCTGGATCGGGCCGGACGGGCACTGCGCCCGCTTCGCGGTTGCCATCCGCACGCTGGAGGTGGAGGGGCGGTCGGCGCGGCTGGGGCTGGGCGCGGGCATCGTGGCCGACAGCGTGCCCGAGGCGGAATGGGCGGAATGCCTGGCGAAGGCGCGCTTCCTGAGGCCGTCCGCGCCGCGCAGCCTGATCGAGACGATGCGGCTGGAGACCATCGGCATTCCCCGGCTGGCGCGGCATATGGACCGGCTGGAGGCTTCCGCGCGGCGCTTCGGATTCCGGTTCGACCGGGAGGCGGCGGAGGCGCAGCTGATGGCGCTGGCTTCAGCCGGGCCGCGACGTGTGCGGATGCTGCTGGAGGCCGGCGGGCATGTCGCGATTCAGCTGTCCCCCATGCCGCCTGTGCCCGTGGGGCCGGTGGCGGTGGCGGTGACGCCCCTGCCCGTGCGGGCGGACGACTGGCGGCTGGCGCACAAGAGCGGCGACCGCGCCTTTTATGACGAGGCGCGCCGAACGACCGGGGCCTTCGAATGCCTGTTCGTGCGGCCCGACGGGCTGCTGACCGAGGGAAGCTTCACCAGCCTGTTCGTGGAACAGGGCGGCCGGTTGCTGACACCGCCGCTGGCGCGGGGGTTGTTGCCCGGCGTGCTTCGCGCGGAGCTGATCGCAAATGGATCGGCCGAGGAAGCCGATCTGTCGATCGACGACCTCGGCCGGGGTTTCCTTGTCGGCAACAGCCTGCGCGGCCTCCTCCCGGCCGTGCTGACGGAGGCGCGATCAGGCTGAAACGGCGGTCCGGCGGCGCAGCGACGCGCCGACGAGGCCGAAGCCCGCGATCAGCATCGCCCAGGTCGCGGGCTCGGGCACCGGATCCGTCGGCTCCAGATGCTCCACCCGGACATTGTCGAGCAGATAATAGGACGGGTTGTGCTGCATGCGGAAGCGCAGCTGCGAATTCGCGGCCGACGCGACGATGTCGTAGACGAAGCTGGAATAGCCGAGGCCCGAGCTGTAGCTGCTGTTCACCAGCGTCTGCCCGGCGAAGTCCGCGCGGAACTGCTGCCCGCCGGATGCAGCGTACATGTCGAACGACACGCGATAGGTTTCACCCGCCACCGTCGCGATGTTCTGGAAGATGCCGCCGGAGTTGTTGACCGCGCCGAAATAGGCCTGGCGGACGCCATCCGTGGGCGACTGGCCCAGCGTGGAGCCGGTGGTGCCGGTGAAGTTGGTGTTCCCGAACTGCTGCCAGCTGGAAAAGCCGGTTTCGAAGCTGGGATTGCTGACGAGATTGGTGGCGGCCATCGCCGGCATGGCGGCGGAAGCCAGCAGAATTGCTGCGAAGAATTTCATAGTCCGACCCTTGCGTTTCTTGGACCCGCACGATGTGCACGAGCCTCGATTGCAGGGCGGCTGTAGCAGATCGCCGGATTCCAGACTGTTAACGACCTTCAACATGGCAGGCCCGATCGTCCACCCGGGAAATGGGCCGGGCATGACGCTGCCGCCTTGGCAAGCGCGGCTTCAAACTCTACTGCACCGCCTGACTTTTCCTGGCCCGAGGACTCGACAAGATGCCCCTGCTTTCCGCCGCCATCAACCGGATCGCCCCCTCCCCCACGATCGCCGTCACCAACAAGGCGGCCGAACTGAAGGCGCAGGGGCGGGACATCATCGGCCTTGGCGCGGGCGAGCCGGATTTCGACACACCGGACTTCGTGAAAGAGGCCGCGATCGAGGCGATCCGCCAGGGGCAGACGAAATATACCGCCGTCGACGGCACGCCTGCCCTGAAGAAGGCGGTGCAGCACAAGTTCCGGCGCGACAACAATCTGGACTATGCGCTGGACCAGATCAGCGTGAACGTCGGCGGCAAGCAGACGATCTTCAACGCGATGGTCGCGACGCTGGACCCCGGCGACGAAGTGGTGATCCCGGCCCCCTATTGGGTGAGCTATCCCGATATCGTGCAGTTCTGCGGCGCGACGCCGGTGATCGTGAAGTGCGGGCTTGAGCAGGGCTTCAAGCTGACGCCCGAGCAGCTGGACCGGGCGATCACGCCCGCGACCAAGTGGCTGATCCTGAACTCGCCCTCCAACCCCACGGGCGCGGCCTATAGCGAAGCCGAACTGCGCGCGCTGGCCGATGTGCTGCTGGGGCATCCGCATGTCTATGTGCTGACCGACGACATGTACGAGCATATCGTGTTCGACGATTTCCGGTTCCGCACCATCGCCGAGATCGAGCCGCGCCTGTATGAGCGCACGCTGACAGTGAACGGCACCAGCAAGGCCTATGCGATGACCGGCTGGCGCATCGGGTTCGCGGGCGGGCCGGCGCCCATCATCAAGGCGATGGCGAAGATCCAGTCGCAGTCCACCTCCAACCCCTGCTCTGTTGCGCAGGCGGCGGCGACGGCGGCGCTGATGGGATCGCTGGATTTCATGAAGCCGCGCAACAAGGCCTTCCAGGACCGGCGCGACCTGGTGGTTTCCATGCTGAACCAGGCGGCGGGCCTGTCCTGCCCGCGGCCCGAAGGCGCCTTCTATGTCTATCCGGACTGTTCCGGGCTGATCGGCAAGACCACGCCCAAGGGGGTGGTGCTGGCTACGGACGAGGATGTGGCGGCCTATTTCCTGGAGACGGAGGGCGTCGCGGTGGTGCATGGCGCGGCCTTCGGCCTGAGCCCCGCCTTCCGCATCAGCTATGCCACCTCCACCGAGGCGCTGACGGACGCCTGCCAGCGGATCCAGCGGGCCTGCGCCGCCGTTTCCTGACCGGGCGTGGCGACGGCCGCATCAGATCCGGAAGAAATGCGGGCGGTTTCCTGAGGCTACACCTGGCGTTCAGCAATGGGCTATAGGGTGGCGCCATGCGCTATCACCCGACGCCAGACTGGCTGATCGCCGAACGGGAGGCGACGCCCGAATCCCTGTGGCTGAACCGGCGGCAGATCGTTGCCGGGATGGGACTGGCGGGGCTGGCCCCGCCGCTGCTGGCCGGGACGGACCCGGCGCAGCTGGCCCCGCTGAAATCGCGGCGGACGATTGCGGCCGGTGACGAGCCGACGCCGCTGAAGGCGGTGACGGGCTACAACAATTTCTATGAGTTCGGGCTGGACAAGTCCGACCCTTCGGAGCGCGCTGGAAGCCTGCGGCCTTCGCCCTGGACGGTGCGGGTGGGCGGACTGGTCCACAAGCCGTTGATGCTGGACGTGGATCAGTGGATCGCGCGGCTGTCGCTGGAGGAGCGGGTGTATCGCATGCGCTGCGTGGAGGGCTGGTCCATGGTGATCCCGTGGGTGGGCTTTCCGCTGGCCGGGCTGCTGAAGGCGGTGGAGCCGATGGGCAGCGCGAAATATGTGCGCTTCACCACGCTGGCCGATCCGAAGCAGATGCCGGGCCTTTCGCTGCCCGCGCTGGACTGGCCCTATCGCGAGGGGCTGCGGCTGGACGAGGCGATGCATCCGCTGACGATGCTGGCGGTGGGCCTGTATGGCCGGCGCCTGCCGAACCAGAACGGCGCGCCCATCCGGCTGGTGGTGCCGTGGAAATATGGCTTCAAGTCGGCCAAGTCGATCGTGGCGATCGACCTGGTGGAGCGCCAGCCGCTGACCAGCTGGAACCAGAGCCAGCCTTCGGAATATGGCTTCTA
>NZ_JAYRCW010000037.1:0-12797 GCF_041909755.1 Sandaracinobacter sp. | reverse complement strand
CAATGTGAACCCCGATGTGGACCATCCGCGCTGGAGCCAGGCGACGGAGCGGCGGATCGGGGAGTTCCGCAAGCGCGCCACCCTGCCCTTCAACGGCTATGGCGAGCAGGTGGCGTCGCTCTATCGCGGCATGGACCTGGCGAAGTTTTTCTGACGATGGCGCGGCTGAACGCCCCGCCCCCATGGCTGAAGCCGGTGGCGCACCTGCTGGCAGCGCTGCCGGGGCTGTGGCTGCTGGCGGGCTGGGGCGAGCTGATCTGGATCGACCCGGCCTCGCTGAGGCTGTCGGCGGAGCCGGTCGCCTACACCCACAATGCGCTGGGGTTGCAGGCGCTGCGGCTGCTTCTGGCGACGCTGGCGGTGACGCCGCTCGTGCGGCTGTCCGGGTGGACGCCGCTGATGTCGCTGCGGCGGCTGCTGGGGCTGTGGGCCTTTGCCTATGCGACGCTGCACCTGGGCTTCTATCTGGCGATGGAGCTGGATTTCAGCCTGTCCGCGCTGTGGCGGGAGGCGCTGAGGAAGCCCTTCATCTTCTTCGGGCTTTTCGCCTTCCTGTGCCTGCTGCCGCTGGCGGCCACCAGCACGCGGCGCGCCATCCGGGCGCTGGGCGGGCGGCGCTGGCAGGCGCTGCACCGGCTGGCCTATGTGGCGGGGATCGCCGCCTGCATCCATTTCGTCTTGCGGGTGAAGGGGTTCCAGCCGGAGCCCTGGATCTATGCCGGGCTGCTTATCCTGCTGTTCGGGATCCGGTTGCTGCCCAATCGAAAACGGGCCAGCCGCGCGCCAGCGCGACCCGCCTGAGCGGCGCGTGCGGGTTGGCGACGACCTGCCGATCCGCCCAATCGAACACCGGCAGGTCGCTGAGGTGATCGGAGGTGAAGATCACGTCGGCCGGGCGGGCCTGAAGCGCCGCGAGGATCTTCCGCAGCTTGCCCATCTCGTAGCAGTTCTCGCCCCGGATCATGGGCGTGAGATCGTCGCCGTCCCAGAAATTGTCCGTGGCGATCACCTGATCGAAGCCCCAGCGGGCGGCGAGCGCCTCGACGAAATAGCGGCAGCTGGCGGTCGCCAGCCAGAGCTCATGGCCTGCCGCGCGGTCGGCGGCGATCGCCGCCAGCGCGCCGGCCAGTTCCTGACGCGCGCCGAAGCCGTCTGCAAAGCGCTGCGCGGCGCGTTCCACCTTCGCGCGCGGCGCGCGGCGGCCCATCAGGATGCGCTGCGTCGCCTGCTTCAGCGCCTTGCGGTCATGCGTGCCCAGCGCATAGCCCATCAGCGGCAGCGCCAGCAGCGGCGCCAGCAGCAGCCGCAGCGGCGCCTCTGTCCGCGCATAGTGGAACAGCCAGTGGGTCCAGCTGGCGCGACGGATCACCGTCTTGTCCATGTCGTAGATGGATAGGCTGCGCATCATCGTCCTCCTGTCGGGTGCCTGTCTCGCCAGGTGGGGGGTGGCAGCCGCTGTTCGGGGGGGAGCGCCCAGAGCCCGCGCCGTTCCCTGCGGGCGCGATTCTGGCCGGCGCGGATCTCCCGGTCTTTCAGGTAGCGATCGAAGGCCCAGGCGTTGCCCCCGGCTGCAAGCGCCGCGTTCACATGGGTGCGGCCCTGCCAGACCCGCCCGACCAGCCGGCCATAGGCGTCGCGGTCCGTCACCTCCACCCGGACGGACCTGTCCTGCACCATCCGCCGGAGCGCCGTGCGGGACTGGATGCCCCAGGGCTGGGCGAGTTCGGGCGCGTCGATCCCGGCCAGCCGCACTTCGGACGTGCGCTTCACATCCGGGCGGTGGACGAGGATCGAATCCCCGTCCTTCACGCGGGTGACGGTGCCGCTGAAGACCGTGGCCCCGGCAGGCACGGCGACGAACAGCAGCAGGAGGGCGAGGCGGGCGGGCATCCGCACGTCCCTTGCAACGGACTGCTTCGATATGCAAAACCTGCCTGCCGAACAGGAGCCCCGCCACCCGCATGCCCGACACAGCGCCCCCCGAAGCGCCTGCGCCAGACATGCCGGTGCTGACGATCGGCCTTGCGGATGGCGTGCTGGCCTTCCGGGGGCGGCTGACGATCGCCCGCCTTTCGGAGACGGAGCGGCAGCTGCACGAGCTGTTGGCCCCGGTGCCCGGCCCGCTGCTGATCGACCTGTCGGGCGTGACGCGGATCGACACCGTGGGCAGCTGGATGGTGCATCGGCTGCTGCGGGAGCGCCCCGGAAGCCGGCTGACGGGCGCATCCGCCGATGCCGAGCGGCTGCTGGCGGAAGTGGCCGCCGCGGACCGCCCCTGCGACATGCGGCCGGTGCAGCAGCCCTTCTGGGCGCGGGAACTGGGGCGGCTGGGCCTGTATGTCATCACCTTCTGGCAGAGCATCCTGGCGCTGCTGGACTTCATCGGGCTGACCATCATTTCGGCCGTTCGCGCAGTGGCCTCGGGGCGGGGCGTGCGCTGGCAGGCGGTGGGCGCGCAGATGGAACAGGTGGGGGTGAATGCGCTGGGCATCATCGGCCTGATGAGCTTCCTGATCGGGATCGTGCTGGCGCAGCAGGGGGCGGTGCAGCTGCGCGCGTTCGGGGCGGAGATGTTCGTGATCAACCTGGTGGGCCGGGCGACCTTCCGGGAACTGGGCATCCTGCTGACGGCGATCATGGTGGCGGGCCGCTCCGCCTCTGCCTTTGCGGCGCAGATCGGATCGATGAAGCTGGCCGAGGAGGTGGACGCCATGCGCACCATCGGGCTCGACCCGATCGAGGTGCTGGTGCTGCCGCGCACCATCGCGCTGATCCTGATGATGCCGCTGCTGGCTTTCTATGCCTCGCTCATGGCGATCCTGGGCGGGGGGCTGTTCACCTGGGTGGACCTGGGGATTCCGCCCGCCACCTTCGTGCAGCGCCTGCGCGAGGTGGTGCCGATGTCGGACTTCTGGATCGGGATGTCCAAGGCGCCGGTATTCGGGGCGATCATCGCCATCATCGGCTGCCATCAGGGCTTTCAGGTGACGGGCAATGCGGAATCGGTGGGCCAGCGCACCACGCAGGCGGTGGTGGAAGCGATCTTCATGGTGATCGTGCTGGATGCGATCTTCGCCGTGTTCTTCACCGCGCTGGGGCTGGACTGATGGCGGAAGACCCCGTGATCCGGGTGCGGGGGCTGGTGAACCGCTTCGGCAGCCAGACCGTGCATGACGGGCTGGATCTGGACGTGATGCCGGGCGAGATCCTGGGCGTGGTGGGCGGATCAGGCACGGGGAAATCGGTGCTGATGCGTTCCATCATCGGGTTGCAGACGCCCGCCGAGGGCGAGATCGAGGTGCTGGGCCAGCCGGTGACGGGGGGCGAAACCACGCAGGACAAGGATCTGACCCGGCAATGGGGCGTGCTGTTCCAGGGCGGGGCGCTGTTTTCCGGGCTGACGGTGGCGGAGAATATCGAGGTGCCGCTGCGGGAATATTTCGACCTGTCGCACCAGCTGATGGACGAGATCGCGGCCTACAAGGTGGCGATGGTGGGGCTGCCGCCCGAAGCGGGGCCGAAATATCCCGCCGAGCTTTCGGGCGGCATGAAGAAGCGCGCCGCGCTGGCGCGGGCGCTGGCGCTGGACCCGAAGCTGCTGTTCCTGGACGAGCCGACCGCCGGGCTGGACCCGATTGCGGCCGACGGCTTCGACACTTTGATCCGCACGTTGGCCGAAACCATGCGGCTGACGGTGTTCCTGATCACGCATGATCTCGACACGCTGCACGCCATCTGCGACCGGGTGGCTGTGATCGCCGAGAAACGCATCATCGCCACGGGCAGCGTCGCGGAGCTTTCGCGCTTCGATCATCCGTGGGTGCAGGATTATTTCGCCGGGCCGCGCGGACGGGCGGCCGCCATCGCCCGGCACCATGCCCCGCTGGAGATCGGCTGATGGAACGGCGGCAATCGCATGTGCTGGTCGGCGCCGTCACCTTCGTGCTGGTGATCGCGCTGTTCGCCTTCGTGTTGTGGCTGGCGCGCTTTTCCCGCGAGGAGAAGGCGGAATATGACATCTTCTTCGCGCAGTCTGTCGCGGGGCTGGCGGTGGGTTCCAGCGTGTCGTTCTCGGGCGTGCCGGTGGGGCAGGTCCGTCAGATCGCGCTCATGCCGGAAACGCCGCAGTTCATCCGCGTGCGGGTGGAGCTGCAACCGGAAACCCCCGTGCTTGAGGGGACGACCGCCAGCCTGAATTCGGTGGGGTTCACCGGCGTCACCGAAGTGCAGCTGTCCGGCAGCATGAGCGGGCAGCAGCCGCTGACGGAAGTTGGCCCCTATGGCGTGCCGGTGATCCCGGCGACGCAGGGGGGGCTGGGCCAGCTGCTGGAAACGGCGCCGCAGGTGATCGAGCGCGCCTCAGCCCTGCTGGCGCGGCTGAACGAGGTGTTTTCCGACGAGAACCGGGCGCGGTTCGCCAACCTGATCGACAATCTGGACAAGATATCCGGCGAAGTGGCGGCCGAAGGGCCCGCCATCCGCGCGGCCGTGCGCGAAGCGCAGCTGACCCTTCAGGCCGCGACCCGCGCGGCCGACAGCCTTGCGGAAACAAGCGCCACCACCAACGCGCTGCTGAACGACCAGGGCAAGCCCGCGATCGCCGAACTGAAGCGCGCGATCACCACGGCCGAGGCCACGCTGAAGCGGGTGGACGGGCTGGCCGCTGCGGCGGAGCCGGGGGTGAACAACCTGTCCACGCAGACGGTGCCGCAGGTGAACCAGCTGGTCGCGGACCTGCGCGATGTCTCGCAACAGATGGGGGCGCTGGCCGCCAAGCTCGACGAGGACCCGCTGGGCGCGCTGACGGGCGGCCGGCCGCTGCCGGACTATGATCCGAAGGGCGAGAAATGATCACCGGAGGACGAGGCCCCATGAACCGTGCCCTGCCCCTGTTGCTGCTGCTGGCGGGCTGCGGCCCGCTGGTGGAGATCGGCGGCAACACGCCGCGACCCGCCGCGCTCTACACGCTGTCTGCCGCGCCGCCGGAAGCGGTGCCGGCGGGCGTTCAGCCCATCGACCTGTCGAAGGCGATCACGATCGACACGCCCACCCTGCCCGGCGCGTTGCAGACGGTGCGCATCCCGGTGACGGTGTCCGACACCTCCATCCAGTATGTGCGCGACGCGCAATGGGCGGAGCAGCCGAACCGGCTGTTCCAGCGCCTGCTGGCGGACATGCTGGTGCATTCCGGCGTTGCCGTGATCGACCAGCGGTCATCGGGCCAGTCGGCGCAGCAGCGGCTGACGGGGCAGCTGACGGCGTTCGGCGTGGACGCGCGCGGCAGCCCGCAGGTGCGCGTGCGGTTCGACGCGACGCTGAGCGGCCCGGACGGCATCCGCCAGCGCCGGTTCGAGCGGGAAGCCCCGGTTGGCGACGTGGCGGGCGCGCCTGTCGCCGAGGCGCTGAACGGCGCGGCGAACCGCGTGGCGGCGGACGTTGCAGCCTGGGTCAGCAGCGCGGGTTGACCACGGGGGCCGGGGGCGCTATCCGCCCGGCCTCTTGAGACGGCTGGCGGGGTAGCTCAGCTGGTTAGAGCACAGGATTCATAACCCTGAGGCCGCGGGTTCAAGTCCCGCCCCCGCCACCACAGCCTTGCAAGCTGTTGAAACAGCGAAACAATGCGTGAAATCAGGCACTTATTGACGGTCGTGTGTTACAACAGTAGCGACGGAGCCTGCTATGTGTCTGTATCTGGCGAAGCGCCATTCGACCTAATATTTCCGGCGGCCGATCCCGTCCGAGTTGCAGCCGTTCTTTCAACGTGAGGGGCAAGCTCGTGCGCCTGCGGCGTTCATGTTTTCGCTTGGGGTGAAGGACAAGGAAGCGGCCAAGCGGCTGCGGACGGCCGAAATCGCGCGGACGGACGCCTTGCTTGATGAGGCGCGCGCCACGCTTGCTGCCGCTACCGCGCCTGACTGCGACGCGGCCCCTGAACCTGCCCCGGCGTTGACCGAGGCGGAGCAAGAGGCGGCCGAATTCCAGCGCCGTGCGGAGGAAGCCCGCATGGAGCGCTGGCGCGCTCGGGCTCCGGACCGTGACGCCGCGCGGGCGTTGCTGCCCGAAAAGACGGAGAGACTGCCCCGCGAAGTGAGGGCTTGGCGGGACCTGCTGAGGACGGAGCAACAGAGCCGGGACCTAGAGGTTGCGAAGCTGAAAGCGCAGCTGGAGCGGTTTGAGAATGGCGGCCAGGACGCAGCGCCCGCCCCACGGCAGGCCCCGCGCAAGGGGACCTCTCTGACGTTCGAAAAGATGCTGGCGGATTATGTGGCGGAGCGCACCAACCTCGCGCCTCGGGGCGTTGCCAGTATGCAAACGCACGTCCGCAATGTCGGCGAACTGATTTGCAGCGCATCCCTATCACCGTCACGCCCGGTAGCTGAAAGTGGACGCAGGAGGCCGCCGTCGTCTCAAGGCTGACCCCATGGCTCCGAAACCTGCGATCATCAGTGCCCAGCTCGCCGGCTCAGGGATCGGTAACGGCTCGGCATCGCGCAATATGTCGCTTCGGTAACTCGAAAACTGGAAGCCGCGGCCGTTCACGTTGCCCGCCGTGAAGCTGCCGTCGCCATCGGGTCCGAACGCCTCGAATGTGCGATCCAGTGCAGGGGCGATGTCCGGCCCGAAGATATCGAAGGTGAAGATTGCCTCCGGCCCCCGGAAGGCTGCCAGGACCTGATGGTTGCGGTCGTCCGAATAGGTGGCCGTGATGCTGGTGTCGGTTGCGCCGCCGAACATGATGGTTGCGCCGAGGATCGTGAACGATCCCGCCACCAGCGGCGACGCCGGATGATCTGCATAGGTCGCGCCGCCATAGATGCGGTCGCTGAGCACAAGCGGGCCGCTGTCCACGGTGTGGCGGCCGCCGAGAGCCGCATTAAAGGTCAGTATCGCCGTGAAGGGCGTGTCGGCCAGCGCTTCTCCAGACGGTCCGGTGCCCGACCCGACCGAACCCACGAGCGTGATCCGCCACAGGGTGGCAGCGGCCGCCGGTGCCGCCGACACGACAAGCGCGGCCGCAAGGGTGATCACCCGGGCTATGTCAGGCCGCCGCGCGGCCAGGTCCAAGCCAGCCAGCCATGCCCGTTCAGCCATCCATGATCTCCTTCAAGTTCCGATGATAAGATTTTCAGAAACGCCAGGTGAGCCGCGCCTGCGCGCCGTGCCAGGTCTCGCGGCTCGACAGGCGACCGTCATACTGCAGCCTCACCTCCAGAGACTGGCGGGCGTCGAAGCGGAGGCCGGCGCTGAGCCGCGCAGCGGTGTCGTCGGTCTCGAGGCTGGTGGAGAAGCGGGCGCTGCCCGTGGCGGCGACGAAGCGGGCATCCGCCGCCAGCCGGTTCGAGCGCAGGATGTCCACCCCGGCACCGGCAAACAGATCCATGCTCCGCCCCGGCGAAAGGTCGATCCGCGTGCCAACCCGCGCGCCCGGCATGATGTTGAACACCCAGTCGCTGCCGTCGCGCACCTCCAGATCGAAGCCGGGCGCGCCGTCCTCGGCATACCGTCCGGCATCGATGAAGGTGGCAGCGAGCTGGAGTTCCGGCTCCAGGTAGACGGCCGGGCCGCCAAAGCGCCAGGCAGCGCGGCCGTGCAGCCCCCAGGTCAGCACTTCGAAGCGCGCCCGGGCCCTGGCACCGGCGACCGGGATGGTGCGGGTGGATTGCATCCAGGCGTTGCCGAGGCTGGTCGAGAACCCTAGGGCCAGCGGCCCCGATTGGTGCTTCACGGACAGCGCGGCCATCACCCCGTCGGTGCGGATGCGGACCAGCCCGCCGTCCTCGTACAGGCGGCCATCCTGATAGCTGACCGAGCCGACCAGGAACCAGCCGTCGCGAATCTCCTTCTGCCCGCCCATCGTGAAGCTGGTGGCGTCGAAGCCATAGCCGGCAAACCCCTCCCCGGCCGAGCGGTTGGCCCAGCTGCCGTCAATGCGGAACCAGGCGCAGCTGGATTCGGTCACCAGAGTGCTCCCCGCGATGAAGCCGGGGCAGGAGTAGAGCGCGCGCGCCTGCGCCAGGCTCGCCTCCAGCCGGATGGCGGAGGCAGCCAGCAGCGACTGGCCGGAAATCGCCGACAGATTGGCAGCCGCATCAACAAGCGAGCGGGCCGTACCCATCCGCATCAATGTGAGGCGCAGACCGGAGTCGCTGGCCACGAACGCATTGTTCAGATGCGTCGCGATACTGCGCTGCGTTTCCGACAGGTCGGCGGCACCTGCCGCGTAATCGGCCGTTGCAGTGATCACCAGGCTGTTCGCATCGGGCCGGGTCGCGACATAGCTAATCGTCGCGCTGTCGCCGACCACCTGGCTGGGGAGTACTGTCACGCCCCCGGCCGCCGAGATGACCGTCTGCGGATCGGGGGTGGCCATCTCCGAGTTCTGGATAACGAGCGTGCCGGCAACAGCCGCCGTGCCCGAGACGGTCATCGAGGTGATCTGCGCCCGCGTGTCGGGCTGGAACCAGACCATGGCCAGGGTTCCTGTGTCGGTCGAAGCGAGCGAGCCGTTCAGCACCACGCCGTTGGGGATCTTCACGCTGAGGTTGCCGCTGTTGGTCACGGTGCCCTCACCCAGATCCATGAGGTTGGACGCGAGGGTGTTGCTGTTGACGATGCTGCCGCCGTTCGCCCTGATCGTCGCGAGCATGGTTCCGCTGTTGGTGATCACGGCACCGTCCCCGGCAGTGATCGACCCGCTGAAATCGCCGCTGTTGTCGAGGCTGGCGCCGGCGGCTCGAAGCGTGGCATCGCCAGAATAACTGCCCGTGGTGATGAAATCCCCGTCGGTCGAAAGCGTACCGTTGATGGTGCCGTCGTTCTGGATGGTGACAGCGTCGGTTGCGGCAATATTGGCCATGATGCCACCGGCCCGGTTGAAGATCGAGCTTCCGTTGAAGACTGTCACCGTGTCGGTGATCACGCCGGAATTATCCAGCCTGGTGTTGAGCGACGTGGTTATGGCGCCTGCGATCGTGCCCCCGGCAGCGTTGGTAATGACACTGTCGTTCACCAGCGTCAGCGCCCCCGCGATGGTGCCGGAATTGTCGATCACGCTGTTGTTGCCGGTGAGTGCGCCCGTGATGGTGGCACCGTCGGCATTGTCGACGGTGAGGATGTCATACGCCGCTATGTCGCCGGTGATGGTGGCGCCGATGTTGAAGACCTTCAGGTTGCCGCCTGCCGAGACATTGCCCGTCAACACAGCCTTCTGGTTGTTGTTGAGCAGGACGTCACCGTTGCTCACCAGATTGCCCGTGATGTTGCCCGTGCCCGTCACCTCCAGCGCGCCCGCGCTGCTGATGTTGCCGCTGATCTTGCCGTCGTTGTTGACAGTCAATGCCCCCGCAGGCGCCGTAACCGCGGCCATGTTGGTCGCCGTAATCGTGCCAACATTGTTCACGACGTTGCCGTTCGCCGACAGCATCGCGATGGCCGCGCCGAGCGCGCCCGCGCCGCTGCCGGCCGCGCCGTTCGTTCTGATCAGGCTGGTCGCATCGATGTTGACGATGGCGGCACCGGCGCCGCTGTCGGGCCCGTTCGTGTAGGTGATGATCGCCGGTGCCGAGGTGCCGGACGTGATGATGCTGGCCGCCGTCAGCCCGACCGTGACGACGCCCCCCGTTCCGGTGCCGCCAGCGCTGCCTATCTGCAGCTCGCCCTTCTGCGCCAGGACGGCACCGCCACCGCCGACGGACTGGGCCAGCACGCCGGCCGCCATGTTGCCCAGCGTCTGCACGGTACCGTTCCGAAGGTCGATCGAGACGTCGCCGCCGTTCCCGTTGCCAGCCACGGTCACCAGGTCGGTCAGCGTGGGGCTGGTGACCGAAATGTTCGACATGTCCCCGGCAAAGCCGCCTCCGCCGCCCACCGATTGCGCGAACACGCCATAGGCCCCGTCTCCCATAGTCCCGATTGTGGTGCCCGAGGTCATCGAAATCTGGACCACGCCGCCATTGCCATTGCCGGTGCTGGGCGATGGGACGGTCCCGTCGACGCGGCGCCCGATCAGCTGGCCGCCGACGGTGATCCCGCCACCGCCGCCCACCGACTGGGCCACGATCGCATGGGCATTGCGCAGGTCGGTCACGATATTGCCACTGTTGCTGACCGAGACGGCGCCGCCATCGCCCTGCGAATTGGTGCCACCCCCGAAGCTCAAATTGAAGCTGTGGATGTCGAACAGCCGGCCCTGCGGATTGTCCTGCAGTTGGTCGGGGTCGAAGGTCATGTCGGTCGTCATCGATCGCACCAGCCCGCCGCTGCCGCCGACAGACTGCGCGACAATCCCAATCCCGTTCTTGCCCTGGGTACGGATGCTGCCGGCGTTGGTCACGCTCACCGCACCGCCCTTGCCCTGGGCCCCGTCCCTGCCGTTGAAGTCGATCGCCAGGCTCTGCAGCGAGCCGTTCACATCCTGCGAGTTGGCGCCCGAGCCGCCGCCGCCGCCGACAGACTGCGCATGGATGCCGAACGCCAGCACGCCACGCACCAGGATGTCGCTGCCGGCGGCATTGGTCACGGTCACCGCACCGCCGTCGCCGGCCGCGCCACCGCCGCCCGCGATGCCGAGCGCGACTTGGTTGCGCGTGTCGTCATAAGAGGAGCCGGTCGAGCTGGTGGTGCCGCCTTTGCCGCCGCCGCCGCCGACGGACTGCGCGAAGATGGCATCGGACTGCGCGCCCGTCGTCCAGATGGCTGCGGCGTTGCTGAGCGCCACGTCGCCGCCACGGCCTGCCGCCCCGCCCTGCCCGCCGATCGACAGCGACAGGTCGAGATTCTTGTTCACAAGCGATTTCAGCGTCTTCTTCGGCTGCCGCAGGATGTTGATGACTTCCTGGATGCCCTTGGTGGCCTCGAGATAGCCGCCGATCCTGAACAGGCCGTCACCGACATCGGTCACATCGGCGCCGACATTGAAGCCGGCGGCAATCGTGTCGAACAGCACGGCCGATTTCGCCACATTGTCCACCCCGCCCGAGGTGGAGGCGCCCTTGCCCGCCTCCCCGCCGCCGCCGCCGACCGACTGGGCATAGACGCCGACCGCATCGGCGCCGCGCGTGGCGATGGCGCCGGTGTTGCTGGCCGTGATGTTGCCCCCGTCGCCGCCCGCCCCGCCCGATCCGCCGAGCCCGACGGCGACCGTCAGCGTGTTGCCGCCCGCATTGGCGACCCCGCCGCCGGCCGTGCCGCCGCCGCCGCCCACCGCCTGCGCGTAGAAGCCGTCCGCCCCGTCGCCGCTGGTGGCGATCGAGCCGCTGTTGGCCAGCGTGACCGCGCCGCCATGGCCGCCGGTGCCGCCGGTCCCGCCGACCGAGATCGACACGCCGAGGCTCTTCCCCGCGGTTGGTTCGCCGGGATCGTCGGGGTTCTCGTCCTCCGGGTCATTTGCGACGGCAAGCGAGTCGCCTGCACCACCGGCGCCGCCGCCACCGCCGATCGACTGCGCCACCAGCGCGATCGAATCGGTGCCAAGCGTCAGGATCAGCCCGCTGTTGGTGGTGGTCACGGTGCCGCCGGCCCCGCCCGAGCCGCCGCTCGCGCCCAGTGCGACGCTGACCGCGATCGGCGGAATCAGCGCATCATCGGTGACGCCACCGGAATAGGAAACCGCCGTCGAATCGCCGCCGATGCCGCCGCCGCCGCCCACCGACTGGGCGAACACAGCATAGGCCTGCTCACCCGCGGTCGACACGAAGCCCTTGTTGTCGACGGTGGCCGCCCCGCCCACATTGCCGGTCCCGCCGGTGCCGCCGAGGCCGACCGAAATGGAGACCGCCGGGATGCGGGGATCGATCGTGAAGTCGACGGCCCGCGCGATTGCGACGCCCCCCGAGCCGCCGCCGCCGCCGACCGACTGTGCCAGCAGTGCATTCGCGTTGGACCCATAAGTCGTGACCTGGGCGTTAGCGGTGTTACTGATGCTCGCAGCCGCGCCGGTGCCGCCGTCGCCGCCGCGCCCGCCGATCGCCACGGCAGCCGTCGGCACGATGCCGAAGATGTTGGAAAAGGCCGCCCCGCCGTCCCCGCCGCCGCCGCCGATCGACTGCGCCTGCAGTCCGGCGCCCCAGCTGCCGTAGCTGGTCACGATGCCGTCGTTGGTGATCGTCACATCGGCGGCGGTCGCCCCCGTTCCGCCGTCACCGCCGACGGTCATCGACAGGAATCCCGACCCTGTGGAATAGGCCGAGCCGCCCTTGCCGCCCGCCCCCCCGATGGATTGGGCGAGCACAGCCTGATCCCCGAAGGCGCCGACGGAGGCGACGACGGCGTCGGTCCCGATCGCGACATTGACCGCTCCGCCCGCCCCCCCCAGGCCGCCGTTGCCGCCCACGGCCAGGTTGGCACCGATAGCGACATCCACGGCGTCGCCGCCGACGCCGCCCCCGCCGCCGATCGACTGCACGAGGAGGCCTGTCGACCCGATGCCGTCGGCGACGATCCGGCCGTTCACGATCTGCGCCGACGCGAGCCCGCCGTTGCCGCCCGCGGCCCCGCCGCCGCCGTTCACGTTGAGCCCCCGCCCGGTGCCGCCTCCGCCGCCGCCGCCGCCGATCGACTGCACGGCTGCTGCGCTGGCGTCCGCCAGCACGGCGCGGATGCCGGCGGCCACGGTGCTGCTGCCGAAGATCAGCGTCGCCGTGCCGGCGCTTCCGGCGGGGCCCCCGCCGCCGGCCGTGCCCGACACAGCCGCACTGTTTCCGCCGGCGCCACCCTTGCCGCCCCCGGAATAGACATCAATGGCGCCGACGACGCCGTCGCCCCGGAAATTCTCGAACTCGATCGACCCGAGCACGGTC
>NZ_JAYRCW010000036.1:0-24193 GCF_041909755.1 Sandaracinobacter sp. | reverse complement strand
CCGCGAAGAATCGCCCTTCCGGCCCGGCCCCGGCCGCTCTAATCGGGGGCCATGGCAGATATCGCATTCGTGGGGCTGGGAGTGATGGGCTGGCCCATGGCCCGCCATCTGGTCGCCGCCGGTCACCGGCTCAGGCTTTACAACCGCACGGCGGACAAGGCCGCGCGCTTTGCCGCCGCCTATGGCGGCACCCCTGCCGCCAGCGTGGCGGAGGCAGCAGACGGCGCCGACGCGCTGATCACCTGCGTGGGCAACGACGCGGATGTGCGGCAGGTGACCGAAGGGGAGGGAGGCGGCTTTGCAACGCTGCCCGACGGGGCCTTGTTCATCGATCACAGCACGGCTTCTGCCGCGCTTGCCCGGGATCTCGCCGGGCGCAACCCGCGCCTCAGCTGCATCGACGCGCCGGTTTCCGGCGGGCAGGCTGGCGCGGAGGCCGGGCAGCTGGCGATCATGTGCGGCGGCGCGGAAGAGGCCGTGGAGGCCGCGCGGCCGATCCTTGGCTGCTATGGACGGCGGGTGGTGCGGATCGGCCCTTCGGGCCATGGGCAGCTGGCAAAGATGTCGAACCAGATCGCGATCGCCGGGGTCGTGCAGGGGCTGGCGGAATCGCTGCATTTCGCCATGAAGGCGGGGCTGGATACGGATGCACTGCTGGATGCGATCGGGCAGGGCGCGGCGCAGAGCTGGCAGATGGACAACCGTGCGCGCACGATGGTGGAAGGCCGCTTCGATTTCGGCTTTGCGGTGGATCTGATGCGCAAGGATCTGGGGCTGGTGCTGGACGAGGCGCGGCGCAACGGCGCGAGCCTGCCGGTGGCCGCGCTTGTCGATCAATTCTATGGCGATGTGCAGAAGCTGGGCGGCAACCGCGACGACACCAGCTCGCTGATCCGGAGGCTGACATGATGCGTTGCCTGCTGGCCGCGACGGCCCTGCTGCTGGCCGTTCCGGCTGACGCCGCCAAGACACTGGTTGTGAATGCCAACGGATATACGCTTGATAATGCCGGAAACCTCCGGCGGTTTTCCACGCTGTTCGTGGGCGATGACGGCAAGGTGCTGGCGATCCTGCCAAAGGGCGCGGCGGAGCCGAAACTGGTGGCCGGCGACTTCAAGCTGGATGCGCGCGGGCGCACGCTGATCCCGGGGCTGATCGATGCCCATGGGCATGTGATGTCGCTGGCGCTGGGGCTGCGCAGCCTGGACCTTTCCGGGGCGGCGGGGCTGGCGGACGCGCAGGCGAAGATCGCCGCCTATGCGGCGCGCGACACCTCTGCCGGGTGGATTCGCGGCGGGGGCTGGAACCAGGTGAGCTGGGGGCTTGGCCGGATGCCAACTGCGGCCGAGCTGGACGCCGCCTATTCGGCGCGTCCGGTGTGGCTGTCGCGCGTGGACGGCCATGCGGGATGGGCGAACAGCGCGGCCCTGAAGGCGGCCGGGATCACGCGGGCGACGAAGGATCCGGCCGGTGGGCGCATCCTGCGCGACGCGGCGGGGAACCCCACGGGCGTGCTGATCGACGCCGCGATGGATCTGGTGGACAAGGTCGCGCCGCCGCCATCCGCCGGGGAGCGGGAGAAGGCGCTGGAGACGGCGCTGGAACATCTCGCCTCGTTAGGGCTGACGGGTGTCCATGACATGGGGACGAGCGCCGAGGACTGGGCGCTGTTCCGCACCTTCGGCGACGAAGGGCGGCTGACGCTGAGGATCACCGCCTATGCCGGCGGGATGCCCGCGATGGAGGCGATCAGCCCGCTGCGGCCGACGCCCTGGCTTTATGGCGGGCGCCTGAAGCTGCAGGGCATCAAGCTTTATACCGACGGGGCGCTGGGCAGCCGGGGGGCGTTCCTGCTGAAGCCCTATTCCGACGAGGCCGGCACGCGCGGATTGCAGTTCCTGGACGACGCCAAGATCAAGAACCTGTTCAGCCGCTCCAACTACCTCGGCTATCAGGTGGCCGCCCATGCGATCGGTGACGCCGCCAACCGGCAGGCGCTGGATGCCTTTGCGGAAATCCGCCCGGCCTATGGCGACAAGTTCCGCAACCGCATCGAACATGCGCAGGTGATCGACCTGGCCGACATCCCGCGCTTTGCGGAGATGAAGATCATCGCATCGGTGCAGCCCACGCACGCAACATCCGACAAGGCGATGGCGGGCGACCGGCTGGGCGAGGCGCGGCTGGAAGGCGCCTATGCCTGGGTGAGCCTGCTGAAGGCGGGCGTGAAGCTGGCGCTGGGGTCCGATTTCCCCGTCGAGCCGGCCAATCCCTTCTATGGGCTGCACTCAGCGGTGACGCGGCAGGACCGGCAGGACCAGCCGCCCGGCGGCTGGCGGCCGCAGGAGGCGTTGACGATGCAGCAGGCCTTCGCGGGCTTTACCACGGACGCCGCATGGGCGGGCGGCGCAGACGGGAAGGTGGGGGTGCTGCAGGAAGGCGCGCACGCGGATTTCCTGCTGCTGGACCGCGACCCCTTCACCATCGCGCCGGCCGAACTGCCGCAGGTATCAGTCGAGGAAACCTGGCTGGACGGCCGGAGAGTGTTTGTCAGAAAACTGCGTTAAGCGGCTTCTGAGAAAGAGATTTCCCCCTTCTTGTCGAGCGCGAGACGGGCACATCCCGGCGCCAGTTTGGGCAGCGCCGCGGCAATCGCCTCGGCGACGGCCTCCGGCGCTTTCAGCGTCATCGGATCTTCGCCGGGGAAGGCGCGGGCGCGCATCTGCGTGCGCGTGCCGCCCGGATCGACGATCAGCGCGTTGACGCCGAGGTTGCGCATTTCGGCGGCATAGACGCCCACGAGATTTTCGAGCGCGGCCTTCGAGGCGGAATAGGGGCCCCAATAGGCTTCCGCGCGGCCGGCGACGGAGGAAGTGACGGCGACGACCGTGCCGCGCCCCAGCCGCAGCAGCCCATCGAAGGCGCGGATGAGCCGCCATTGCGCCGTGACGTTCAGCGCCATCACAGCCTCGAACTCCTTCGGGCTGGCATGGGCGAGCGGCGAAAGCGTGCCCAGCATGGCGGCGTTCAGAACGAGGAGGTCGAGCCCGTCCCAGCGGCCGCTGATGGCGGCGGCGAGCCTGTCGATCTCTTCGCCCTTTGTCAGGTCCGCCGGGGCGATGGTGGCGCTGCCGCCTTCCGCGTGGATCGCATCCTCGGTCGCGATCAGGCCCGATTCGCTGCGGGCCGTGAGGATCACATGATAGCCGGCACGGGCCAGCCGGATCGCTGTGGCGGCGCCGATGCCCCGGCTGGCGCCGGTGACGAGCGCGAGTTTCTGCCGATCCCCGGCCATCAACCGCGCCGCTCCGAAAGAAGCCCCAGCTGGGAGGGCGTTTCCGTGGCCTCATGGTCTGTCAGCCGGGTGGGATAGTCGCCCGTGAAGCAGGCGTCGCAGAATTGCGGAGCGTTGGCGATGCGCGCCGGTTCGCCCAGCGCGCGATAGAGGCCGTCGATGGAGATGAAGGCGAGGCTGTCGCAGCCGATGTAGTTGCGCATGGCTTCCACGTTCATCTGGGCCGCCAGCAGCTTGTGCCGTTCCGGCGTGTCCACGCCATAGAAGCAGCTGTTGGTGGTGGGGGGGCTGGCGATGCGCAGATGCACTTCCGCCGCGCCCGCTTCGCGCAGCATGTGCACGATCTTCACGCTGGTGGTGCCGCGCACGACCGAATCGTCGATCAGCACCAGCTTCTTGCCCTGGATCATCGCCCGGTTGGCGTTGTGCTTCAGCTTCACGCCCAGGTGGCGGATCTGGTCTCCGGGCTGGATGAAGGTGCGGCCCACATAATGGCTGCGGATGATCCCCAGTTCGAACGGGATACCTGCCGCCTGCGCATAGCCGATCGCGGCGGGCGTGCCGGAATCGGGAACCGGCACCACCATGTCGGCGTCCACGGGTGATTCCGCGGCCAGTTCGGCGCCGATCGACTTGCGGACCTGATAGACTGACAGACCATCGGAAAAGCTGTCAGGTCGGGAGAAATAGACCTGCTCGAAGATGCAGGGGCGCGATTTCAAGGGCGCGAAGGGCTTCAGGCTGCGCAGCCCTTCATCGTTGATCACCACAAGCTCGCCCGGCTCGATCGAGCGGATGAAGCTGGCGCCGACGATATCGAGCGCCACGGTTTCGGACGCCAGAATCCAGGCCTCGCCAAGCTTGCCCAGCACCAGCGGGCGGATGCCCAGCGGATCCCGACAGGCGACCAGCCCCTCCTTGGTGAGGCAGATCAGCGAATAGGCGCCTTCCACCTGCTTCAGCGCATCGATGAAGCGGTCCAGCAGGGTGCGGAAGCTGGAGGTGGCGACCAGGTGGATGATCACCTCGGTGTCCGATGTGGACTGGAAGATGGAGCCGCGCCGGATCAGCTCTGCCTTCAGCGTCATCGCGTTGGACAGATTGCCGTTGTGGGCGACCGCGAAACCGCCCGCGGCCAGATCGGCATAGAGCGGCTGCACATTGCGGAGCGCGGTTTCGCCGGTGGTGGAATAGCGGTTGTGCCCGATGGCGGAATGGCCGGGCAGGGCGTCGATGACGTCTGGACGGTCGAAATTGCCCGCCACATGGCCCATGGCGCGATGCACATGGAAGTCGGCGCCGTCGAAGCTGAGGATGCCGGCGGCTTCCTGCCCCCGGTGCTGCAGGGCGTGCAGCCCAAGTGCGGCCATCGCCGATGCCTGCGTCGCACCCCAGACTCCGAACACGCCGCATTCCTCGCGCAGCTTGTCGTCGTCGAACGGATGTGTCGTAAGCTGGCCTGCCCGAATATCGTCAGCCGCCTCTGCCATGGGGATCCTGCCTGTCTTGTGAGCTGCTCGCAGGCCCGCCATGTAGGCGGTTCCGAAGCGTTTGTCGCTATATCTGTTGTCACCGAAAGGTCATCAAGGTTCGCATGGCTGACATGTTCAAACCGAAACTCGATGCAAACGGCCTGCTGACAGCCGTCGTCACCCATGCGGAGACGGGCGAGCTGCTGATGGTGGCGCACATGAACGAAGAGGCCATCGCGAAGACGCGGGAGACGGGGCGGGCGCATTTCTGGTCCCGCAGCCGCCAGTCGCTGTGGCTGAAGGGGGAAAGTTCAGGCCATTTCCTGAACGTGCGCGAGATCCGGGTGGACTGCGATCAGGATTGCCTGTGGGTGAAGGCCCTGCCCGAAGGCCCGGCCTGCCACACGGGCGCACCCAGCTGCTTCTTCCGCAGGCTGACGCCCGACGGGCTGGAACCGCTGTGAGGATATTGCAGGCCGGCGCGACCGGGCTGGTGGGCGGCCGGCTGTTGCCGATGCTGCTGGCCGGGGGGCATGAGGTGGTGTCGCTGGGGCGGCGGCCCTGCGGCGTGGCTCATCCGGCGCTGCGCGAGGTGACGACGGACTTCACCGCAATCGCCTCGCCGGGGCCGGCGGACGCCGCAATCTGCGCGCTGGGCACCACCATGGCCAAGGCCGGAAGTCAGGCGGCGTTCCGGGCGGTGGACGAAGCGGCCGTTCTGGCCTTTGCGAAGGCAGCGCACGAAGGCGGCTGCCGCCGGTTCCTGGCCGTCAGCGCCGTGGGCGCCGATCCGGGGGCGCGGGCGTTCTATAGCCGGGTGAAGGGGGAGGTTGAAGCTGCGCTCGGCCGGATCGGGTTCGACCGCCTGGACCTGATGCAGCCGGGCCTGATCATCGGCCCGCGCGCGGAGCGCCGGCCGGCGGAGGCCATCGCGCAAACGCTGGCGCCGCTGCTGGACGTGGCGCTGGTGGGCGGGCTGGCCAGATTCCGGTCGATTCCGGCCGACGATGTGGCCCGGGCGATGGCGGCGCTGCTGCAGGCGCAGGGGAACGGCGTGTTTATCCACCACTATCGGGAGATGCGGGCGCTTTCCGCTGCCTGAAGGAGGCTCGGTCACGATTCGTGACTAAACAAAGCGGCCGGATTGGCGTATCAGCCGATCAGGTGGCAGTGCCTGATTTGTCGCGCAGGCCATTTCACTTTTTCAGGGTCGGACATCACCGTCCCGCCGCCCATTGGCTGATGTCCGGGCGGCGGGCGGCAGATGGCGTTCGGGTTGCGCTGCGCTTCATTCAAGATTGACGTGAACGTAAAGGTTAGGCAATAGGCGCCCATGGGAACGGGAGGTCTCGACATCGTGGATATCGCCGTCGACGACGCGGACAGTGGCGTGCACACGCCGTTCAGCATCACCGATCTGTCCCGCGAGTTCGGTGTCACGCCGCGCACGCTTCGCTTTTACGAGGATGAGGGGCTGATCCACCCCACGCGGCGCGGCACCACGCGCCTCTATTCCCGCGCGGACCGGGCGCGGCTGGCGTGGATCCTGCGCGGCCGCTCGGTGGGGTTCAGCCTGGCCGACATCCGCGACCTTCTGGACATGTATGCCCCCGGCCCTGCGCGCCGCATCCAGATCGAGGCCACGCTGGCGAAAAGCCGGGAGCGGATCGCAGCACTGGCCGACCAGCGCGCCGCGATCGATGCGACCATCGCCGAACTGGAACAATTCTGCACCACAATCGAGCAGCAGCTCGAGCGCCCCTGAGGAGAGCCCAATGCCCGCAACCTATCGCGCCCCCGTGAAGGACACCCAATATGTGCTGAAGCATGTCGTCGGGCTGGAGCGGTATCAGAATCTGCCCGGCTTTGCCGAAGCCACACCCGACATGGTGGGCGCCATCCTGGAGGAAGGTGCGAAGTTCGTGGAAGGTGTGATCCACCCGCTGAACCAGAGCGGCGACCGCCAGGGCTGCACCCGCCACGCCGACGGCAGCGTGACCGCGCCGGATGGGTTCAAGGCGGCCTACAAGGCCTTTGTGGAGGGCGGCTGGGGCACGCTGATGGCGCCGAAGGCCTATGGCGGGCAGGAACTGCCGCATGTGCTGGGATCCGCCTTCGAAGAGTTCCAGTCCTCTGCCAACATGGCCTTCAGCATGTATCCGGGGCTGACGCAGGGCGCCGTCAGCGCCATCCTGGTGACCGGGTCCGAGGAACAGAAGGCGAAATATCTGCCGAACATGATCGGCGGCAGCTGGACCGGCACGATGAACCTGACGGAGCCGCATGCCGGCACCGACCTTGGCCTCATCAAGACCCGCGCAGAGCCGCAGGCGGATGGCAGCTGGAAGATCAGCGGAACCAAGATCTTCATCTCCGCCGGCGAACACGACCTGTCCGACAACATCATCCACCTCGTGCTGGCGAAGACTCCGGGCGCCCCGGACAGCGTGAAGGGCATTTCGCTGTTCATCGTGCCCAAGTTCCTGGTGAACGACGACGGCTCGCTGGGCGCGCGCAACAGCCTTTCGTGCGGGTCCATCGAACACAAGATGGGCATCCACGGCAACGCCACCTGCGTGATGAACTATGATGGTGCGACCGGCTACCTGATCGGCGAGGAGATGAAGGGCCTGAAGGCCATGTTCATCATGATGAACGTGGCGCGGCTGGGCGTGGGCGTGCAGGGCCTCGCCCAATCGGAGATCGCCTATCAGAACGCCGTCGCCTATGCGAAGGACCGGCTGCAGGGCCGGTCGTTGACGGGGCCGAAGAATCCGGGCGGCAATGCGGATTCCATCCTGGTCCACCCCGATGTGCGGCGCATGCTGCTGAACGCGAAGGCCTTCAACGAAGGCGGGCGGGCGCTGGCGCTGTGGTCTGCGCTGCAGGCGGACCTGTCGCACAAGGCGGAAACCGCCGAGGCGCGCGAAGCGGCAGACGACCTGCTGACGCTGCTGACCCCGGTCATCAAGGCCTATCTGACGGACGAGGGCTATGCCAACGCCACCAATGCCCAGCAGGTGTTCGGCGGCCATGGCTATATCGCGGAATGGGGCATGGAACAGTTCGTGCGCGATGCGCGGATCGCGATGATCTATGAAGGCGCCAACGGCATCCAGGCGCTGGACCTGGTGGGCCGCAAGCTGGCGCAGAACGGGGGCCGGGGGCTGCGGGCCTTCCTGGCGCTGCTGGATGGCGGCATCGCGGAGGCGCGGGGCATCGAAGCGCTGAAGCCGCATGCGGACGCACTGGCGGACGCGAAGGCTGCGCTGGAAACGGCGACCTTCTGGCTGATGCAGAACGCCATGGCGAACCCGGATCATGCCGGCGCTGGCTCCATGGCCTATCTGCGGCTGATGGGTCTGGTGGCGCTGGGGCATTTCTGGCTGCTGATGGCGAGGGCCAGCACGGCGGCGCTCGCCGGCGACGCGAGCGACTTCGGCCGCGACTTCCACGAGGCCAAGCTGATCACGGCCCGCCATTTCTTCGAACGGCAGCTGCCGGCCGCCCGCGTCCATGCCGCGGAAGTGCAGGTGGGGGCCGACACGCTGATGGCGATGCCGGCCGAGAGCTTCTGAGCGCGTTTATCTGACGATAGCATCAGCTTGCCGCCACCGGGGGCAGGCGTAACGGAAACCGGTTCCTTCCAAGGGAGAATGAAGATGGCCGAAGCCTATATCTATGACGCCGTGCGGACGCCGCGCGGCAAGGGCCGCAAGGACGGCAAGCTGCACGAGATCACGCCGATCCAGCTGGCGACGCAGGTGCTTCAGGCCGTGCGCGACCGGACCGGCATCGACACGAAGGACGTGGACGATGTGGTGCTGGGCTGCGTCTCTCCGGTGGGGGAGCAGGGCGCAGACATCGCCCGCGTTGCGGTGCTGAACGCGGACTATGCCGAAACGACGGCGGGTGTGCAGGTCAACCGCTTCTGCGCCTCCGGCCTTGAGGCCGTGAACATGGCGGCCGCCAAGGTGATCGCGGGCGAAGCCGAATTCGCCATCGGCGGCGGCGTGGAAAGCATGAGCCGGGTGCCGATGGGCTCTGACGGCGGCGCCTGGGCGATGGACCCGGCGGTTGCCTTCAAGGCCTATTTCGCCCCGCAGGGGATCGGCGCGGACCTGATCGCGACGGTGGACGGCTTTTCGCGCGACGATGTGGACGCCTATGCGGTGGAATCGCAACGTCGGGCCGCAAAGGCATGGGAAGAAAAGCGGTTTTCCAAATCCATCATCCCGGTTCGCGACGTGATCGGGGAAGTGGTGCTGGGCCATGACGAGTTCATGCGCCCGCAGACGGACATGCAGTCGCTGGCGAGCCTGCAGCCGAGCTTCCTGGCGATGGGCGAGCAGATGCCCGGCTTCGACGAGATCGCGAAGCTGAAATATCCCGAGATCGAGCGGGTGAACCATGTGCACCATGCCGGCAATTCGTCCGGGATCGTGGACGGCGCCTCTGCCGTGCTGGTTGGCAACAAGGAAATCGGCGTGAAATACGGCCTGAAGCCGCGCGCCCGCATCCGTGGCATGGCCTCCATCGGCTCTGAGCCGCTGATCATGCTGACCGGCCCGACCTATGTGACCCAGAAGCTGCTGAAGCGGCTTGGCATGACGGTGAACGACATCGACCTGTTCGAACTGAACGAGGCGTTCGCGAGCGTCGTGCTGCGCATGATGAAGCATCTGGATATCCCGCACGAAAAGATGAACGTGAACGGCGGCTCGATCGCGATGGGTCACCCGCTGGGCGCCACCGGCGGCATGATCATCGGCACCGCGCTGGACGAGCTGGAACGCACCGGCAAGCAGACCGCGCTTGTCACCCTGTGCGTCGGCGCCGGCATGGGCACCGCCACCGTTATTGAACGCATCTGATTTTCCGGAGGAACCCATGACAGAACAAGCAATCCGCCAGGAGCTGGATTCCGACGGCATCCTGCTGCTGACCATCGACTGCCCGGGGCTGTCGATGAACGTGATAAACGAAGCCCTCACGCGCGATCTCGTCGCTGCGGTCGAGCGTATCCGCACCGACGCGTCCGTGAAGGGCGCCGTCCTCACCTCCGGCAAGCCCAGCGGCTTTGTCGCGGGTGCCGATCTCAAGGGCATGAACTTTTCCGGCGGCGGCTCGGGCGCCGCATCGGGCAAGTCAAAGATGGCGCAACTGTATGAAGGCGTCTTCACGCTGAACAAGCTGCTGCGGGATCTTGAAACCTGCGGCAAGCCGGTTGCTTCCGCCGTGAACGGCCTGGCCCTTGGCGGCGGGCTGGAAATCGTGCTGGCCACCCACTACCGCGTGATCGCGGACAATCCGAAGATCACGCTGGGCCTGCCCGAAGTGCTGGTGGGCCTGTTCCCCGGCGCGGGCGGCACCCAGCGCCTGCCGCGTCTGATCGGCGTGCAGCCCGCGCTGATGTTCCTGCTGCAGGGCAAGAACATGAGCCCGCAGGAAGCGCTGGGCCTGGGCGTGGCGCAGGCGGTGGTTCCGCTGGATCAGGTCGTGGAGACGGCGAAGGCCTGGGTGAAGGCCAATCCGAACGGCGGCGTTCAGCCCTGGGACCAGAAGAACTTCAAGTTCCCCGGTGGTGTGGGCGGCTTCAACCCGGCTTTCGCGCAGACGTTCGTGGGCGGTGTCGCCATGGCGCACAAGCAGACCAACGGCAACATGAACCAGGTGAAGGCCATCCTGTCGGCCGTCTATGAAGGCACCCAGCTGCCGATGGACACGGCGATCCGGGTGGAATCCAAATATTTCGCCAAGGTCGTTGCTGATCCGCAGGCTGGCAACATGATCCGCTCGCTGTTCGTTTCGAAGCAGGCGGCTGAAAAGGGCGCCCGCCGCCCCGCCAATGTGCCGCCATGCAAGACGAAAAAGGTCGGCATGCTTGGCGCCGGCCTGATGGGCGCGGGGATCGCCATGGTTTCGGCGCAGGCCGGGATCGAGGTGGTGCTGCTGGATCGCGATCTGGCCGCGGCCGAGAAGGGCAAGCAATATACCGCCGATCGCCTCGCCAAGAAGCGGATGGCGCCGGAAAAGGCGGCCGAGATCCTGAACCGGATCAAGCCGACGGCGGACTATGCCGACCTGAAGGGTTGCGATCTGATCATCGAAGCCGTGTTCGAAACCCGCGAGATCAAGGCCGACGTGACCAAGGCGACGGAAGCGGTTGTCGGGGCGGACACGATCTTCGGATCCAACACCTCCACGCTGCCGATCACCGGCCTTGCGGAGGCCTGGAGCAAGCCGGAGAACTTCATCGGCATCCACTTCTTCTCGCCGGTCGAGAAGATGCCGCTGGTCGAAATCATCGTCGGCAAGAAGACTGGCCCGGAAGCCATTGCAAAGGCTCTGGATTATGTCTCCCAAATCCGCAAGACGCCGATCGTCGTCAACGACAGCCGCGGTTTCTACACCAGCCGCTGCTTCGGCACCTATGTGCAGGAAGGCCTGACCCTGCTGGGTGAAGGCGTGAAGCCGGCGCTCATCGAGAATATCGGCAAGCAGATGGGCATGCCCGTCGGTGCGCTGGCGGTGAACGATGAAGTCGGCCTGGACCTCAGCTACAAGGTCGCGCAGCAGACGAAGAAGGACCTGGGCGACGCCTACAAGCCGGGCGCCGGCGAAGCTGTCATCGAGAAGATGATCGAGCTGGGCCGCCATGGCCGCAAGAACGGCAAGGGCTTCTACGCCTATCCGGAGGATGGCAGCCCCAAGCATCTGTGGCCGGAACTGTCCGCCCACTTCCCGGTGGCGGCGCAGCAACCGACCCCTGCCGAGGTGAAGGAACGGCTGCTCTATCGTCAGCTGGTGGAAACCGCCCGCTGCTTCGCGGAAGGCGTGCTGGAAACGCCGGAGGACGGCGACCTGGGCGCCATCTTCGGCTGGGGCTTCGCACCCTTCACCGGAGGTCCGTTCAGCGCGATGGACACCATCGGGATTGCCGATGTGGTCCGGACGCTGGACCGGCTGGCGCAGGCCCATGGGGAGCGCTTCACGCCGCCCCAGATGCTGCGCGACATGGCCACGAAGGGCGAAACCTTCTACGGCAACGCCGCGAAGAAGAAGGCCGCCTGACCGCAGGGCCGGGCTGAAGTATGGGCGGGCGTTCCGATCAGGGCGCCCGCCCTCTTCATTTTCGGCATCCTCCCAAAAGCCTAGGTTGTCTGGCTGCTGCCGGCATGGCTTCACGGACCATCACAGAACGAGATTGAGGGACAATTCGATGATCAAGACGCCTCTTTGCGCCCAGCTCGGCGTGGAACATCCCATCATGCTCGCCGGTATGGGCGGCGTTTCCTACGCGGAGGTCGTGGCGGCTGTGTCCAACGCGGGCGGCTTCGGCACGCTGGGGATGGCGGGAACAAGCGCCAAGTTCATCGAAGGCCAGATGCAGAAGGTTCGCGAGCTGACGGACAAGCCCTTCGGTGTCGATCTTCTGTCCGCCCAGCCGGAATCGCTGACGTCGGCGATCGAAGTGATCATCGCAAACGGCGCCAAGGCGTTCGTCGCCGGTCTGGGCGTGCCCTATCCGATCGTGAAGCAACTGAAGGACGCGGGCGTCCTGGTGTTTGCGGTGATCGGCAAGGTGGATCACGCCATCAAGGCCGAGCAGGCGGGATGCGACGGCGTGATCGCGCAGGGAACCGAGGGCGGCGGCCATACGGGCAGCGTCGCGTCGGTCGCGCTCTGGCCGCAGGTCGTGGATGCGGTGAAGATCCCGGTGGTGGCCGCCGGCGGTCTTTATGATGGCCGGGGCCTTGCCGCCGCGCTCGCCATGGGCTGCCAGGGTGTCTGGATGGGCACGCGGTTCATCGCCTCGAAGGAAGCGCACGCCGGACAGGCCTACAAGGACGCGATCGTGGAAATGTCGGAATCCGATACCACCATCTCGCGCGGGTTCACCGGCAAGACGCTTCGGGCGCTGAAGAACGACACCACCGACAAGTATGAGAAGGAGCCCGCCAAGCCCTTCCCGGCGCAGGCGATGGAATCCGCCCAGCTGAACCGTCTGGGTCCGATCGCGGGCGTGACCGACAACCTGGACCGCAGCTTCCAGTGCTTTGCCGTGGGGCAGGGCGGCGGCGGCGTGCGGGAGGTGCTGAGCTGCGCGGACATCGTGGCGAACACCGTTGCAGAGGCGGAAGCCACGCTGAAGCGCATCGGCAAGCTGACGGCCTGATCGTGACAGCCTGACAGGCCGGGGAAGGGCGGGGGCGATCCCCCCGCCGCTCTAGTCTGCGAGCTTCAGCAGGCGCCGGGCAGCCGGCGCCAGCACAGAAGCCAGGTCGTTGCCGCGCTTCAGGGTCTGCCCGGCTTCCCCGATCAGGCTGTACTGGCCCTGCTTCATCCGCAGGGCCGGTTCCTTGATCAGCCGGAATTCCGGCCGTTCGCTGGCGCGCCGGAACACGGAAAAGACCGCCTGCCGGTTCGTGAAATCAATCGCATAGTCCCGCCATTCGCCGGCGGCCACCATTCGGCCATACAGTTGCAGCACATGCTCCAGTTCAGCCCGGTCGAAGACGATCTGCCCACCGACCGGAAGCGGAATGACGCTCAAGCCGCCTCGCCGCCCGACTTGCGGGTTTCGCGTTCATAGGCATCAAGACGTGCGCGAAGCGTTTCCAGTTCGCACTTCAGAAGCTCGAACTTCTGCGTGGCCGGATCGAACTTGTCGGAGCAGGGGGTGCCATAGGGAACGAAGGCCGGTTCCTCCTTCACCAGCACGGGCACCGGCTTTGCCGGAATACCGATCATGGTCGCGCCGACGGGCACATCCTTCGTAACCACGGCATTGGCGCCGACCTTGGCGCCTTCGCCCACCAGGATCGGCCCCAGCACGGCGGCGCCCAGGGAAATCACCACATTGTCGCCGATGGTCGGGTGCCGTTTCCCGCCGATCCCGTTGGTCGGATTGGTGCCCCCCAGGGTTGCGCCCTGGTAGATCGTCACATTGTCGCCGATCACGGACGTTTCGCCGATCACCACGAATCCATGGTCAATGAACAGGTTGCGGCCGATCTTCGCGCCGGGATGAATGTCGATGGCGGTCAGGAACCGGCTGAAATGATTGACCATTCGTGCCAGCAGGAACAGATCCGCCCGATAGAGCGCATGGGCGATGCGATGGAAGCCGACAGCCCACACACCCGGATAGGTCAGGATCTCCCACCGCGAACGCGGCGCGGGATCCCGCGCGCGGATGCTGGACAGATAGGAAGTGAGTGTGCCGAACATCCCCTGGCGCGCCTTGTCCTGTTGAACCTGTCACATAATCCCAAGTGCGGCTCAATTCCAGATGGCGCGGCACAGCCGCGATGCGCCGGTTTGCGCGCCGTGCCAAGGGCGGGCAGAAAGGCAGTCGATGGAGATTGATTCCGTTTTGATCCTGTTTGCGGCGGTGGGGTTCGTCGCCCAGCTGATTGACAGTGCGCTGGGCGGCGGGTTCGGGATCATCTCGTCGTCGGTTCTGATCGCCACCGGCGTTCCGCCGGCATCCGCTTCAGCCGGAATCCATGTCGTGAAGGTGGTGACGGCGCCGATTTCCGGTTTCAGCCACGCGCTGGCCGGGAATGTGGACTGGCGGCTGTTCTGGCGTCTGGCCATTCCCGGCGTGATCGGGGCGGTGGCCGGGGCCTGGCTGCTGACGGGCCTGCCCATCGATACGGCGAAGCTGCTGATCCAGATCTATCTGGGCATCCTGGGCATTGTGCTGATCCTGCGCCGGCCGATGCGGCACGGGCATCATGGCGATCCCAAGGTGGTGGGGCCGCTGGGTCTGGCGGCGGGATTTCTCGATTCGGCGGGCGGCGGCGGCTGGGGCCCGATCGCCACGCCCAACCTGATCATCCAGGGCGCATGGCCGCGCAAGGCGGTCGGCACCGTCAACATGGCGGAATTCCTTGTCGCGCTGGCCAGTTCGATCACCTTCCTGATGGCGCTTGGCTGGGAAACGCTGGGCCGGGCGATCATCGGCCTGCTGGCCGGGGCCGTGGTGGCGGCGCCTCTGGGCGCGCTGCTGGCGCGCAGGCTGCCACCGGGCCTGCTGGTCAGGCTGGTGGGCATCCTGCTGCTGGTCACGAGCCTCGCCGGTTTCGCGCAAGGCATTCTCTAGCTGATAGCTGGAATATTCCGGCCTGCAGCCCAGCTTGCTTGCCGAACGGCCCGGGGCCTGTCAGCAATGGGGCATGGAACTGGGGCCCGACTTCTTCACCTTCATGATCGTGGGCTTTCTGGCGCAGCTGGTGGACGGCGCGCTGGGCATGGCCTTCGGCGTGATTTCCACCAGTGCGCTGGTTGCGCTGGGCGTGCCGCCGGCCGCGGCTTCGGCGGGGGTGCATGCGGTGGAAACCGTGACGACCGCCGTTTCGGGCACCAGCCACGCCATTGCGCGCAACATCGACTGGAAGCTGTTCGGTCGCATCGCCATTCCCGGCATCCTCGGGGCGGTGGCGGGCGCCTATCTCCTCACCAGCATCCCGGCAGACAAGGCCAAGCCGCTGATCCAGGCCTATCTGGGCCTGCTGGGCGTGTGGATCTTCTGGCGCGGGTTCCGCCACATCCATGTGGAGCGCGAGCCGAAAGTGGTGGAGCCGCTGGGCCTGGCGGGCGGCTTCCTGGACGCCGCGGGCGGCGGGGGCTGGGGCCCGATCGTGACATCCAACCTACTGGTGCAGGGCAAGTCGCCGCGCCACACGGTCGGCACGGTGAACGCGGCGGAATTCCTGGTGACGACCAGCGCCGCAATCACCTTCATCTGGCACCTGGGCTGGGAAGTCGTGACGACGGCGACGCTGGGCCTGCTGGCGGGCGGCGTGATCGCCGCGCCCTTCGGCGCCATTCTGGCCAAGCGGCTGAAGCCGGACCTGCTGATGACGCTGGTGGGCACGGTGCTGATCCTGACCAGCGCCTTCGGGATCTGGCGCTATTTCGCCTGAGGCGTGCGCCTGAGCGGCGGCATCAGGTTGCAGATATCTGCGCCGCCTGCCGGCCTGTTGAAGAAGGCATCGCGCCGGTTCGCGCGCACCCCGGCCCATGTCGCAAGGCTTTGGCCCACAAGAACCTGAAAGCGCGGCTGTTCGGCAGGCGGCAGATCCGCCGCCAGCCGCGCCGAGACCAGCGGGATGCGCTGCTCCGGCCGATCATACATGCCAAGCGCCGCCGTGCCGCGCGGCAGGGCGGACAGATGCTCGATCCCTTCCAGCACCCGGCCGACCAGCGCGATGTTGCGATCGAGATGGCGAGGCCCATGGCCTATCACGACATACAGTTCGGCCCCCGTGCCGGTATCCGGCGCCATGTTGCGCCCCACGCCCAGCATGCCGGGGCAATGGGGCAGCCAGTGCGCCTGCCCATCGGTGGCGACCGGCCAGCCGCCGGCATGGCCGACGACGGCGCCATAGGCATCCGGCCAGGGCAGGGCGGTAAAGTTCGCGGGCTTTCCGGGCTGCTCATAGCCATCCGCCGGCCGTGCGACGATGGCGGCGGGAATCGGCGCCTTTTCCGTGGGATCGCCCCATTGGACGACGTAATTTTCCTGCACCCGCACGATCTGCGCATGGCGGGGGAACCAGCCGTCCTTCACCAGCGCGCGGATGTTCGCCACATGGGTGGGGGCAAAGGCCGGGGCCAGTTGCAGGACGACCCGGCGGTTGCCCGCGAATTCCAGCAGCAGGATGTCCGCAGCCGGGATCGCCTGCCAGTCCGCCGCGGGGGCGGCAGCGATCACCTCGCCGGGGGAAGGCGCGGCTGCGGGGGCGGCGGGCTGCGCGATGGCGGCGGCGGCCGTCAGACAGGCCGCAAGGGCCGGAACAATGGGATGTTTCATGGCCTGAACCTGCCAGCTTGCGCGCCGGTCCGCCAGCGCCCTGTTATCGAATGCCTTCGCCCAAGCCGTTGAATAAATCGATAGCGGCACTTAATCAGGGGGCATGATCTACCTGCCCACCATCAAGCAGCTGCAATATCTGGTCGCGCTTCACCGCACCCGCCACTTCGGCAAGGCGGCAGAGGCCTGCTATGTCACGCAGTCCACGCTTTCGGCGGGCCTGAGGGAACTGGAAACCCTGCTGGGCGTGACGCTGGTGGAGCGCAACCGGCGGGTGGTGCGGTTCACGCCGCTGGGCGATGCGGTGGTGCAGCGGGCCTGGCGGCTGCTGGCAGAGGCCGATTCGATTGCGGAACTGGCGCGCGCGGCCGGAAAGCCGCTGGCGAGCGAATTGCGGCTGGGGGTGATCCCCACAATCGCGCCGTTCCTGCTGCCCTCGCTGCTGCCGAAGCTGCGCGCGCAGTGGCCTGAGTTGAAATTGTTCCTGCGCGAGGAGCAATCCGGCCCGGCGTGCGAGGCGCTCTCACGCGGGCAGCTGGATTGCCTGCTGCTGGCGCTGCCCTACAATTGCGGAGAGATCGAGGCCGAGCCGCTGTTCGACGATCCGATCCGCTTTGCCTTCCACCCGGATGACCTTCCGAATCCGCCGCCGATGGTCGCGCCCGACGGGATCGATGAAGCCCGGCTGCTGCTGCTGGAGGACGGGCACTGCCTGAAGGATCATGCCCTTGCCGCATGCAGCCGCGCCACCTTCCGCCCGGATCAGACAGTGCTGGGCACCTCGCTGCACACGCTGGTGCAGATGGTGGAAAACCGCATCGGTATGACGCTGTTGCCGCAGATGGCGATCGACGCCGGCATCCTTGCCAACACCAGCATCCAGACACGGCCGCTGGCCAGCGCGGATGCCCGGCGCACCATCGCGCTGGCCTGGCGGCCCAGCAGCCCGCGCGCGGAGGAATACCGGTTGTTCGCACAGGCGCTGAAGGAGGCGCGGGCCGGTCAGCCGCGCGAAGCCGCCCTGAGATCGGCATAGAGCGCCTTCGCCGGAATCGGCGGCGCGCCGCCTTCGGCCGCCTTCACAAGCTGCACCAGCCGCGCATTCACCGGCGCCTTCCGGCCCAGACGAGCGGCCAGCCGGACCAGTTCACCCTGCAGATAATCCACCTCCGTCGGACGGCCGCGAACCAGATCGTCCGCCATGGAGGAACGCGCATGGGGATCGACGCGCACCTTCGCGCCGCCGCCTGCCGCCATCACATAGCCATAGATGGCGTCGGGCAGGCTCATGATCTGCGGCATCAGCTTCAGCGGCATGGCAACCGCATCGACCGGCTCGATCCGGGCCGCCTTCAGCAGCTTCAACCCCTCCGCCATGGCCAACGCCCAGGATCGGCGGTAATCGCGCTGGCGAAACTCCTCCGCCAGGCTGACCCCGGACAACGCATTGATAGCATTATTCAGGTTTACAAGCAGCTTGCCCCATTGAATTCCAGTAATATTCGAACTCTTCTTCAGCTCGAAGGAGCGGTTCAGCAGGGCTTCGAACGGCGCGAGCGCAGGGCTGTCCTCCACCACCAGCCCGCCACCCGTGCCGCGATGGAAATGGGCGGGGCCGCGCTGGGCGACGTTGAAGGGGACCATTCCGGCCAGCACGGGGCGGCCCGGCAGCCGCTCCCGCAGCAGGTCGGTATTGGACACGCCGTTCTGGAAGCTGATCACCGGCGCGCCCGGCGGCGCATGGGCAGCGATCGCCGCCGCGGCGTCGGCCGTCTGCATGCTCTTCACGGTGACGAGGACAAGGTCTGCGCCTGCAAGTGCCGCCGGATCCGTGGCGGCGGTGAAGCTGGAGACGGTCACGTCCAGCTCGTCCACGTCTGTCAGCCTGAGGCCGCCTTTCAGCGCATCCAGCATGGACGGCCGCCCGATCAGCGTCACGTCGGCATCCCGCGCGAGCAGCCCGCCCACGTAGATGCCGATCATTCCGGCCCCGAATACTGCGATTTTTGGGCGTCCGCTCACCATTGCCTCTCCACCGGTCTCATGCCTATCTGCCCGCCATTGGAGCGAGGGAGAAGCTGATGAAAGCGCTGCTTTGTGTGGAGCATGGACCGCCGGAGAAACTGGTGGTGCAGGATATCCCCGAGCCAGTGCCCGGCAAGGGCGAAGTGCGGATTGCGATGAAGGCGGCCGGGGTGAACTTCCCGGACGTGCTGATCATCCAGAACCTCTATCAGTTCAAGCCGCCGCTGCCGTTCAGCCCTGGCGGCGAGGCCGCCGGCGTGGTGGATGCCGTGGGCGAGGGCGTCACCCGCTTCAAGGTGGGCGACAAGGTGATCGCCATGATCGGCAACGGCGCCTTCCGCGAGAAGTTCACCGCGAACGAACGGCAGGTGATCCCCATCATGGGCGACATGCCCTTCGACGTGGCCGCCGGCTTCACCATGACATATGGCACATCCCACCACGCCCTGAAGCAGCGCGCGCGGCTGCAGCCGGGGGAAACGCTGCTGGTGCTGGGGGCGGCCGGGGGCGTGGGCCTTGCCGCAGTCGAGCTGGGCAAGGTGATGGGCGCGAAGGTGATCGCCGCCGCCTCGTCAGACGAGAAGCTGGCGCTGACCCGCGAATATGGCGCGGACGAGACGATCAACTATTCGACCGAGGACCTGAAGGATCGGGTGAAGGAACTGACCGGCGGCCGGGGCGTGGACGTGATCTATGATCCCGTGGGCGACAAATATGCCGAACCGGCGTTCCGTTCCATCGCCTGGAACGGCCGCTATCTTGTGGTGGGGTTCGCCGCCGGGGAGATCCCGAAGCTGCCGCTGAACCTGCCGCTGATCAAGGGCGCGTCCATCGTGGGCGTGTTCTGGGGCGCCTTCACCGCGCATGAGCCGAAGCTGCATGAGGCGAACATGGCCGAGCTGCTGCAATGGTTTGCGCAAGGGAAACTGAAGCCCCATGTCTCTGCCCATCTGCCGCTGGATCGGGGGGCAGAGGCGATCCGGCTGCTGATGGACCGCAAGGCCAAGGGCAAGGTGATCCTGACCGCCTGACGGGTCAGCGCCAGCGCGCGGCGGCGTCCTCGTCGCTGTCGCGCGCGCTGACCCAGCCGCCCGCCTCCTTCTTCCAGAAGGGTGCGCGCGTTTTCAGCCAGTCCATCAGAAAGTCGGCCGCTTCGAATGCGGCGCGGCGGTGTCTGCTGGCGGCCAGCACCAGCACGATCGGCGCGCCCACCTCCAGCCGGCCGTGGCGGTGGACGATGATTGCGCCCAGCAGCGGCCAGCGCCCGCGCGCGCCGTCCAGCAGCGCCTGCAACTCGCGCTCGGCCATACCGGGATAATGTTCCAGTTCCAGCGGCTCGCCGCGCGCCTGGCCGGTGAAGCTGACGATGGCACCCACCTCCGGCCCCAGCGCCGACAGGCGGGCCTGTTCGGCGGCGAGATCGAAGGCCTGCGCCTGAACGCGGGCTTCGAACAGGCTCATCCGCCGGTCACCGGGGGGAAGATCGCCACCTCGTCGCCGGGGTTCACGATCGCATCCCGGCCGACATGCAGCTGGTTCAGCGCGAACCTGAGGCGCGACGGGTCGGCAAGGGCGAGATCATGGCCGGCGCTGCGGCCTTTCAGCAGGTCCAGCAGTTCGGCGATGGGCATCGGCGCCGGCAGCGCCAACGCCTCCGATTGCAGCCCGATCCGTTCCCGCACCCAGGCAAAATACAGGAGGCGGACAGTCATGCTTCGTCTGTCATGTGCTTCAGCCCGACGCGCAGATAATCCCAGCCGGTGATCATGGTGAGCGCGCCTGCGAGCCACAGCGTGACAAGCCCGACGGGCTGGGATGGGAGGGCGGGCCACCAGTGCGCGCTGGCGGGCGCCAGGATCAGCGCGCCCAGCGACACCATCTGGAACGTCGTCTTCCACTTGGCGAGCTGGCTGACCGGCAGGCTGACGCGCGCCGTCGCCAGGAATTCGCGCAGGCCCGAAACGGTGATTTCGCGCAGGATGATCACCAGCGCCGGAATCACGTGCCAGCCCGCGATATGATCATTGTGGATCAGCATCACGATCACGGCGACGACCATGATCTTGTCCGCCACGGGATCGAGGAACACGCCCAGCTTTGAAACCGTGGCCTGCGCGCGGGCCAGATAGCCATCGATATAGTCGGTGATGCTGGCCACGCAGTAGAGGATGAAAGCGGCCGTATAGCCCGCCCATCCGGCGTTCCACATCAGGATCACGAACAGCGGAACCGCGAGAATCCGGCTGAGAGTCAGCAGATTGGGGAGGCTGGACAGCATGGCCCACCCTTAGGCAATCCGGGCGGCGCGAACAACCATGGGGAATTTCAGGATGACCGCCGCAAAGTCCGTCTCTGACGCCGTCGCCAGCCGCCGTTCCGTGCGCGGTTTCCTTTTCACCCCGGTCGATCCCGCGGTGATCCGCCGGGTGGTGGAAAAGGCGGCGAGGGCACCTTCGGGCGGCAACCTCCAGCCCTGGCACATCGATGTTGTGGCGGGCCCCAAGCTGGACGAGCTGAAGGCCATCATGGCGAAGCGGGTGCCGGAATCGCCCAAGGGCGAGCCGACCGAATATCATATCTATCCCGAGGTTCTGAACAGCCCCTACAAGGATTATCGCTTCCAGGTGGGCGAGGATCTCTATGGCGCGCTGGGCATCCCGCGCGAGGACCGGATGGCGCGGCTGATGTGGTTCGCGCGGAACTTCCAGTTCTTCGGCGCGCCGGTCGCGCTGTTCTGCTCTGTCGCGCGCACCATGGGGCCGCCGCAATGGTCGGACATGGGCATGTATCTGCAGACGCTGATGCTGCTGCTGCGCGAGGAGGGGCTGGACAGCTGCGCGCAGGAATGTTTCGCCATCTATCCGCAGACGATCGGCAATTTCCTGAGCCTGCCCGAGGACCGGATGCTGTTCTGCGGCATGTCCATCGGCTATGCCGACGAGGGGGACAAGGCGAACCAGTTCCAGTCGCGCCGGGCGCCGCTGGAGGCGTTTGCGACCTTCCACGGGATCTGAGGCGCGGGGCCGCATGGCTGCCAGACCGGTGCGGCGGCAGCGTCGCAATTGCCCCCCGGACGCCGAACGCCTATGTCGGCCGCATGACTGACACTGCCCCCGTTCGCGTGCGCAAGCCCGATTGGCTGCGCGTGCGCGCGCCGACGTCCGCCGCCATTGCCGAAACGCGTCAACTGATGCGGCGACTGAACCTGAACACGGTTTGCGAGGAAGCCGCCTGCCCGAACCTGGGCGAGTGCTGGCAGCAGAAGCATGCGACCGTGATGATCCTGGGCGACACCTGCACCCGCGCCTGCGCCTTCTGCAACGTGAAGACGGGGATGCCGAACAAGGTGGACCCGCTGGAACCGGTGCATGTGGCGGAAGCCTGCGGCGAGATGGGGCTGAAGCATATCGTCATCACCTCGGTCGACCGGGATGACCTTGCCGACGGCGGAGCGACGCAGTTCGTGCGGGTGATCGAGGAGCTGCGCAAGCGCTCGCCCGGCACCACCATCGAGATCCTGACGCCCGATTTCCGCAACAAGGCGTCCGAAGCGGTGGCCCGCATCGTCGATGCCCGGCCCGATGTGTACAATCATAATCTGGAAACGGTTCCAAGGCTTTACCCGACGATCCGGCCGGGGGCGCGCTATTATCACTCGCTGCGCCTGCTGGAGCAGGTGAAGAAGCTGGACCCGACGATCTTCACCAAATCAGGCCTGATGGTGGGCCTGGGGGAAGAGCGGATGGAGCTGCACCAGGTGATGGACGACATGCGCACGGCCGACATCGATTTCCTGACCATCGGCCAGTATCTTCAGCCGACGCCGCGCCATGCGAAGGTGACCGAGTTCGTGGAACCGAAAGCGTTCGCCAGCTATGCCGCGATCGGCCGCGCGAAGGGCTTCCTTCTGGTCGCCGCAAGCCCGCTCACGCGATCCAGCTATCATGCCGGGGACGATTTCGCGAAGCTTCAGGCCGCGCGCCGGGCGAAGCATGCCGCGAAGGATGGGGCAGTTGCCACGGCATAGCGAAACACGCGTCCTGCCCTGGTCGCCGCAGGAAATGTTCGAACTGGTGGCGGATGTGAAGCGCTACCCCGAATTCCTGCCCTGGGTGGTGGCCGTTCGCCCCCGCCAGCAGGGGGACGAGCTGACCGTGTGGGACATGTCCGTCGGCTTCAAGAGCCTGCGGGAAACCTTCACCAGCCGGGTCCGGCTGGACCGGCCGCACCATATCGATGTGGACTATGTGTCCGGCCCGTTGAAGCATCTGCACAACGACTGGCGTTTCCACGCAGCGCCGGATGGCGCGACGCGGCTGGAATTCAGCGTCGATTTCGAGTTCAGATCAAAGATATTCGAACGGCTTGCGGGGGCTTTCTTCCACGAAGCCTTCAAGCGGATGGTGGCCAGTTTCGAAGCCCGCGCCGCGAAACTCTATGGCAGCAGAAGCCTCAGCGCCACCAGCGCGGCCTGACGCCGGATCTCTGCCCGGCCCAGATCCCCGAAATGGTGGGTGTCCGCGATGACGGGGCCCTGTGTCTGATCCCGGATGGCGCGGGCGAACACCACGGTGCCGACGGGTTTCTTTTCGGATCCGCCGCCCGGCCCGGCGATGCCGGAAATGGCGACGGCCACATCGGCGTGGCTTTTCGCCAGCGCGCCCTGCGCCATGGCCCAGGCGGTCGCCTCCGAAACGGCGCCCAACGTGCTGAGGATGTCGTCTGATACGCCCAGCATCTCTGTCTTGGCTTCGTTGGAATAGGTGACGAAGGCGCGGTCGACCACGTCGGACGCGCCCGCAATTTCGGTCAGCGCAGCTGCGACCAGGCCGCCCGTGCAGCTTTCTGCCGTCGCCAACTTGCGGCCGGCGGTGCGATTTTCGTCAATCACTTTTTGCGCAAGTTCAACAAGTTCTTTGTCAATGCTCATTTCATGCTCCAGCCGGGCAGGCGGATCGTGGCGAGCGCCTGCGCGGCAATGCCTTCGCGGCGCCCGGTGAAGCCCAGGCCTTCCGTCGTTGTCGCCTTCACGCTGATGCGCGGGGCGTGGGTTTGCAGGATGTCCGCGATGCGCGCCGTCATGGCGGGCCGGTGCGGCCCCACCTTGGGGGCTTCGCAGATGATCGTGACGTCGCAATGCAGGATGCGGCCGCCGGCGTTTGCCACAAGCGAAGCCGCATGGGCCAGGAACCGGTCCGAACTCGCGCCCTTCCATTGCGGATCGGATGGCGGGAAGTGGGTGCCGATATCGCCGTCGCCCAGCGCGCCCAGGATGGCGTCGGTCAGCGCGTGCAGGCCGACATCCGCGTCGCTGTGCCCGATCAGGCCGTGCGAATGGGGAACGGCGATGCCGCACATCCACACATGATCGCCCGGGCCGAAGCGATGCACATCATAGCCGGAGCCGGTCAGCGTCACCCAGTCCAGCATCCGTTCCGCGGTTTCGAAATCCTGTGGCAAGGTCACCTTCATCGCCTTTTCGTCGCCCGGCACGATGCGCACGGCATGGCCCGCCGCGCGCAGCACCTCAGCATCATCCGTCGCCCCATCGGGCGCAACGGCATGGGCTGCCCGGAT
>NZ_JAYRCW010000035.1:0-24259 GCF_041909755.1 Sandaracinobacter sp. | reverse complement strand
AGCGCTCGCCGCCCCCGACTATGCAGCCCTCAGCCGCACCGCGCAGGCCGCGCTCGACGCGCGCGACGGCGCCCGAATGGCCGCCACTTTCTGTCCCGGCGGGCAGATGATGCGGCCAGACGGGTTGATCTCGAAGTTCGAGCGCATGGCCCGCGGCGCCTCGGCGGCGACAACAGGCAGCGCGGCGACACGGACATGGGGCGAGTTCCGCGTGATCAGCCAGGGCCCGGCCACCGTCGTCGTCGCCCCCACCACGCTGAAGGGCCGCTATGGCACCGCCAGCACCCATGTCACCATGGTCTGGCGCGAAAACCCCGGCGCTTCCCCCTGCCTTCTGTTCCACCAGGTCGCCCCCGGCGGAGACGCCGGCGATGCCGCCACTTGGGACAATGCCTTCCTCGTCTCCGAAAGCTTCAGCCGCAAACCCAACCGCCTGCTCACCGAAGCGGTCAGCGGCGTTAAGCCGGGCGCCGCTCTCGATGTCGGCATGGGCCAGGGCCGCAACGCCGTGTGGCTGGCAACGCAGGGCTGGCAGGTGACAGGCTTCGACGTTGCCGGCGAAGGGCTCCGCCTCGCGCGCGAGCAGGCGGCCAGCGAAGGCGTGAAGATCGACACCGTCTATGCCGCCGATCGGGACTTCGACTTCGGCAAGGACCGCTGGAACCTGATTGCCTTCATCTACTCGCCACTCCGCGAACTGGAGGCCAAGGCCTTTGCGGGGCTGAAACCCGGCGGCATGGTCGTGGCCGAGGCGTTCGGCAACGCGGGCGATCCCGCCCGCGCCTCGCAGGGCGTCTTCTATGGGCCCGGAGAAATGCGCGCGATCTTCGAAAACGCCGGCTTCAAGGTCATCCGCTACGAGGAACCCGTCGACACCGCCGATTATGGGCTCGACAAGGTGCCCCTCGTCCGCCTCGTCGCCATGAAGCCGGACCGCTAGGCAGGCGCCTTCTCAACGTTCCCGCCTGAACAGCCGCGTTCCGGCCAGCAGCGTCAGCATGGCCGGCCAGAACAGCGTGTTCAGGATATCCTTCGCATGCCCGCGCCACTGCATCGGCGCGGCCGCGCGGATATTGTCGATCAGGTCCCACAGCTCGCCCGCCACCGCCACCAGCAGAACGGCGAAGAGCGGCCGCCAGTCCCCCACGGGCCGACGGCCCAGCAGCGCCGCCACAACCAGCACGGCAAGGCCCACATGCATGTGAAGCGCGTCTTTCGAAAGCCCGCTGGCCCCCATCAGCCACCATTTCGCGTCCTGCAGCAGGCTCAACTCACACCTTCGTCCGGAACGGCGTGAAGTCCGTCTCCACGTCGAACACGTCCAGCCCCTCGGCCGCCTTCATGCCGTTCACCACCTGATAGGTCACCGGCGTCAGCACCACCTCCCACAGCACCTTCATCAGGTAATTGGTCGCCATCACCGTCAGCACCAGCTTCGTGTCCCAAACCCCCAGAAAGGCCACCGGATAAAAGATCAGGCTGTCCACGCCCTGCCCCACCACGGTGGAGCCGATGGTGCGGGTCCACAGCATCCGCCCCTTCGTCCACACCTTCATCCGTGCCAGCACGAAGGCGTTGGCGAACTCGCCCGCCCAGAACGCCAGGATGGAGGCCGCGAAGATGCGCGGCGCCTGCCCCATCACGGCTGCAAGCGCATCCTGCCCGTTCCAGCCCGGTGCGGGCGGAAAGGCCACCACCGTCGCCGCCATCCCGGCCGCGAACACCGATGCCGCAAAGCCCACCCACACCACGCGCCGGGCGCGGGCATAGCCATAAACCTCTGTCAGAACATCGCCCAGCACATAGCTGAGCGGAAAGAATAAAATGCCCGCGCCAAAGGTCACCGCCCCCACCAGCGGCAGGCTCACTTCCGCCACCTTCCCCGCCCCGATCAGGTTCGAACAGATCAGGATCACGGCAAAGGCCGCCATGCAATAATCATAATATTTCAGCCGTCGCCCCGCGATGGCGCCGGCCTCGATCGCCCGGATGCCCTCCGGCTCTTCCACGGCCAGCCCTTCAACCCTCTGTTCCGTCACGGGCGCCCTTTCCGATTCTCGCCCGCAACTTGGCCCAGCCCCTTCACCTGCGCAACTGTTCCTGATATGTTCCATCCATGCGACCGCTCCGCTGGCTCTATCTCGATCTCAACAGCTATTTCGCCAGCGTCGAACAACAGCTGAATCCGCAGCTTCGCGGAAAGGCCATCGCCGTCGGCCCCGAACGGATCGACAGTGGCACCATCATTGCCGCCAGCTATGAAGCCAAGGCGTTCGGCATCCACACCGGCATGCGCGTAGGCGAAGCCCGCCGCCTCTGCCCGCATCTGATCTTCTGCGGCGGCGATCACAGCCGCTACACGGATTATCACAACCGCATCGTTGCCGAAGTCTGGCGTCACATCCCCGTCACCCATGTCTGCTCGATCGACGAAGTCGCCTGCCGCCTGCTCGACAATGAAAACAGCCCGGAACAGGCCCTCGCACTGGCCCGCCGCATCAAGGCCGGAATCCGCGCGAACGTCGGCGATTGCCTCACTTCGTCGGTCGGCATCGCCCCCTCCCGTCTCGTCGCCAAAATGGCGGCCGACATGCAGAAGCCGGACGGGCTCACCCTCATCCGCGCCGCCGATCTTCCGCAGGCCCTCCTCCCGCTCCCCCTGCGCGACATTCCCGGCATCGGCGCAAAGATGGAAGCCCGCCTCAATGCGCGCGGCATCCGCACCATGGCGGACCTGCTCGCCCAGGATCCCCAGTCCGCCACCGCCAGCTGGGGCTCGGTCGTCGGCGCCCGCCTCTGGCACGCCCTCCACGGCCACGACATGCCCGATCGCCCGCAGCAAAGCCGGTCCATCGGCCACAGCCATGTCCTTGCGCCCGATATCCGCTCGCTCGAAACCGCCCGGGATACGGCGCGCCGCCTGCTGCTGAAGGCGGCCAGCCGCCTGCGGCGGGCAGACTGCGTCACCCGCCACCTCACGCTCCACGCCCGATTCGAATCCCGGCGCGGCTGGCACGCCACGCAGAAACTCGCCCCCACGGACGACAGCTTCCCCCTGCTCGAAGCCCTCGCCGGGCTCTGGCCCCGCCTTGCCCGCGAAATCGGCAACGAACGCATCCGCGTCATCGGGGTCACGCTGGATGATATCCAGCCCGCCGCAGGCACCCAGCTCAACCTGTTCGAGGCCCCGCCACGCCCCACGCTGCGCATCGCCCGGGCGATGGACGCCCTCAATGAAAAGTTCGGCCGCAACACCGTCACGCTCGGCTCCGTCGCAACCGGCCGCGCGGGCCTCATCGGCACCAAGATCGCCTTCGGCCGCATCCCGGACGCCGCAGAGTTTCACGAATAGGGGTGCCAGACGGAAGGGCGCAGAATTCCCGTTCCGCCATATTGGAAGCAACGGCAATTCGCGCCATTGTCAGCCACCATCCCCTGCTTGGACCGGAAGGCGTGCGATGCCCGATCATATGGCCCTACAACCCGTCGAAACCACCCTGACCGGCCCGTCCGGGCTCGCGCTCTTCACGCGCAGCTGGCGGCCCGCACACCCGCCGCGCGCCGTCGTCGCCATCTGCCACGGCGTCAATTCGCACAGCGGCCAATATCTCTGGGCCGGTTCGGAACTGGCGAAGGCCGGCTTTGCGGTCCACGCGCTCGATCTGCGCGGCCGGGGCCGGTCCGCAGGCGAACGCTTCTATGTGGATTCAGTTGACGACTATGTCGCCGATCTCGCCACCCTCATCGCCCACGCAAAGGCCGAAAACCCCGGCCTGCCGCTCTACCTGCTCGGCCACAGCGCGGGCGGCGTGGTGTCCTGCACCTATGCGCTCGATCATCAGTCCGAACTGGCGGGCCTCATCTGCGAAAGCTTCGCCTTCCGCGTGTTCGCCCCCGATCTGGTCCTTTCTCTGATGAAGGGCTTCAGCCATCTGATCCCGCACACCGGCGTGCTGAAGCTGAAATTCGATGATTTCTCCCGCGATCCCGCAGCCGTCGCCGCCATGTATGCCGATCCGCTGATCAAGGGGGAGGCGCAACCCGTCGCCACAGTCGCCGCCCTCACCCGCGCAGACGAACGGCTCGAACGCGAATTCGGGGCAATCACCCTCCCCGTATTCATTCTCCACGGCACGGCGGATCACACCACCCGCCCGGATGGCAGCCAGTTCTTCTTCGATCACGCCGGCTCGGCAGACAAGATGCTGAAGCTCTACGAAGGCCATTTCCACGACCTTCTGAACGATCTCGGCAAGGATCAGGTAATGGCCGACATCGTCGGCTGGCTGAACGCCCGCCTCGCCTGATCCGCCCTCAGCCGCCCGCCATCTTCGCCATCCGCGCATCAATCTCCGCGTTCGACACATCCTCCACATGCGTCGCCAGCGTCCAGCGGTGGCCGAACGGGTCCACGATCTGGGCGCTGCGGTCACCCCAGGGCTTGGTGTCCAGCGGCTGAAGCTCCTTCGCGCCGGCCGCCAGCGCGCGGGCATGCGCCAGGTCCACATCCGGCACATAGACAAGCAGGCTCACCGTCGTCCCGCCCCGGCTCGCCGGGCCCAGGATATCCATGTCGGGAAACTCGTCCGCCAGCATGAAATGGCCGCCGCCGATCGCCAGCTCGGCATGGCCCACCTTGCCGTTCCACGCCATCCGGTATTTCAGATCCGCGCCCAGCGCCTCTTCATACCAGGCAATCGCCGCATCGGCGTTCGCCACCGAAAGATAGGGCGTCACCCCCGCATAGCCCGCCGGCGGATTCTGCACAGTCATCGTTGTCTCCCTCATTCCCAGCGCGGAACATAAACGGAACATTCGGGCCGTGCAACCCACCGGATGACTCTTGGCCTGCGCTCCGCTAGAGCGCCGGGCATGACCGCGATCACCCCCGAACTCGTCGCCGAACACGGCCTCCAGCCGGAAGAATATCAACGCATCCTGAAGGCCATCGGGCGCCAGCCCAACTTGCTGGAACTCGGCATCTTTTCGGTGATGTGGTCCGAACATTGCTCCTACAAGTCCAGCCGCATCCACCTGGCAAAGCTGCCCACCAGCGCACCCTGGGTGATTCAGGGCCCGGGCGAAAACGCAGGCGTCATCGACATCGGCGACGGTGACGCCGCCATCTTCAAGATGGAAAGCCACAACCACCCCAGCTTCATCGAACCCTATCAGGGCGCGGCGACAGGCGTGGGCGGCATCATGCGCGACGTCTTCACCATGGGCGCGCGCCCGGTCGCCAACCTGAATTCCCTCAGCTTCGGCGCGACCACCCACCCGAAAACGAAACAGCTGCTGCGCGGCGTGGTCGCGGGCATCGGCGGCTATGGCAACTGCACCGGGGTCCCGACAGTCGGCGGCGAAGTGCGCTTCCACCCCAGCTACAACGGCAACATCCTCGTCAACGCCATGTGCGTCGGCCTCGCCCGCACAGACAAGATCTTTTATTCAGCCGCCGCGGGCATCGGCAATCCGGTCGTCTATGTCGGCTCGAAAACCGGGCGCGATGGCATCCACGGCGCCACCATGGCCTCAGCCGAGTTCGACGAGGATTCGGAATCGAAGCGCCCCACCGTTCAGGTCGGCGACCCCTTCATGGAAAAGCTGCTGATCGAAGCCTGCCTGGAGCTGATGGCGACAGACGCCATCGTCGCCATCCAGGACATGGGCGCGGCCGGCCTCACCTCGTCCAGCGTCGAGATGGCCTCCAAGGGCGGCGTCGGCATCCGGCTCGTGATGGACAATGTCCCCACCCGCGAAGAGGGGATGACCCCCTATGAAATGATGCTGTCGGAATCGCAGGAACGCATGCTGATGATCCTGAAGCCCGGCGCAGAGGCCCAGGCAGAGGCGATCTTCCGCAAATGGGCGCTCGATTTCGCCGTCATCGGCCATGTCACCGATACCGGCCGCCTCCAGCTCGAATGGCAGGGCGAACTCGTCTGCGACCTCCCGCTCGATCCCATTGGCGAGGATGCCCCGAAATACGACCGCCCCTGGGTGCCCACCCCGCCCCGCGCGCCGCTCGACAATGTGGCCGACACGACCGACCTTCTGGGCGATCTGGTCACCCTGCTCGGCTCACCCGATCTCGCGTCGCGCCGCTGGGTGTGGGAACAATATGATCACATGGTCGGCGCAGACACCGTCCAGCGCCCCGGCGGAGACGCCGCCCTCGTCCGCGTCCACGGCAGCCGCAAGGCGCTGGCCATCAGCACCGATGTGACCCCCCGCTATGTCTTCGCAGACCCGGTGGAGGGCGGAAAACAGGCCATCGCGGAAACCTGGCGCAACATCACCGCCGTCGGCGCCACGCCGCTCGCCGTCACGGATTGCATGAACTTCGCGGCCCCCACCCGCCCCGAAATCATGGGCCAGTTCGTCGGCGCGATCGAAGGCATGGCCGAAGCCTGCCGCGCGCTCGACTACCCCGTCGTCTCCGGCAATGTCAGCCTTTACAACGAAACCGAAGGCCAGGGCATCCTGCCCACGCCGGGCATCGGCGGCGTCGGCCTGATCGCCGATTGGGAACGGTCCGCCACCCTCGCCTTCAAGGGCGAAGCGCAGGAAATCTGGCTCGTCGGCGCCTCCGCCGGCCACCTTGGCCAGTCCATCTGGCTGCGCGAGGTCCGCGGCCTGGAAGAAGGCCCGCCACCCCCGGTCGATCTCGCCGCCGAACGCGCCGCCGGGGATTGGGTGCGCGCCCGCATCCTCGATGGCACGCTCACGGCCGTCCATGATTGCGCAGACGGCGGCCTTCTCGTCGCGCTCGCGGAAATGGCGATGGCCGGCGGCATCGGCGCCAGCATCATGCCCCCCGCCTCACCCATGGCGGGCAGCCACCTCGCGGCCTGGGCCTATGGCGAGGATCAGGGCCGCTACATCGTCACCGTGAAGCCGGGCACCGAACTGCCGCCCTGCCCCGTCCCGCTCGCCCGCCTCGGCACCACCGGCGGCACGTCACTCAAGGTCGAAGGCGTCGGCGCTCAGGACATCGCCGCGCTTCAGAAGGCCCACCAGGCCTTCCTGCCCGATCTCATGGCCCGCTGACAACGAAGGCGCCGGCCCGTTAAGGGCCGGCGCCTCCCGGTCGCACATCGATCGTCAGAAACTCGCCAGCGCCGCGCGCACGATCATGATGCCCATCGCCACCCAGCTCAGCGCGAACAGGGAAAAGCGCACCACCACCTTGTTGGCGGTCGCCTGCACGATGGAATGCAGCACCCGCAGCACCACGAAGGCCCAGGCGCACATCACGTGCAGCGGGTCCGCCAGCCCCAACAGCACGATGGCCAGCGTCACCGCGTAGAAGATCGTCGGCGCCTCGAACAGGTGGTTGTAATTGTCCGCCACCCGCCGCACCTCGCTGGGGATGCGGTCATGATAGGTGCCGGGATGCATCGCTTCCTGCGGGTCCAGCTTCGCCCTGGTAAAGGCCGGCAGGCGTGTCGCATACATCCAGATGAACATCGCCAGTGTCAGCAACCCCATCGCCAGGATGCTCTGAAGCATGGATTGGGCCGCAGCCGTCAGATCGGTCATGTATCGTCCTCCCTCATGTCATTATCCGGGCAGACTGGCGCGTCCGCTTCCCAGCCGCAAGTCCCCGCGATAGACAGGGCCATGCCCAGCCTCCTCCAGCTCCGCACGGGCCGCGCCCGCCTCGTCGATGGCCATGTCACCGCCTATGGGCGGGATCAGCAGCATGGCCCCGTCACCGCCCATGCGCTTGGTCTGGCAGGGGATGAAGTCGGCGACCCCCGCGTCCATGGCGGCCCGGAAAAGGCAGTCTATGCCTATGCCGCTTCCAACTATCCGCTCTGGGCCGCGGATCATCCGCAGCATGCCGCCCGCCTCGTCCCCGGCGCCTTCGGCGAAAACCTGCTGGTTGAGGGGCTGGACGAGGAAAGCGCCCATGTCGGCGATCGCTACCGCATCGGCACGGCGCTGGTCGAGGTGTGCCAGCCCCGCCAGCCCTGCGCCACCTTCGCGCGCTGGTTCGATGACCCGCTGATGGTGAAGGCGATGGTCCGCAACGGCCGCTCTGGCTGGTATCTTCGCGTGGTGGAGGAAGGCGCGATGCAAGGCGGCGACGCGGTCACGCTGGAACATCGCCCGGATGGCGCCTGGTCCATCGCCCGCGTGCTCCGCGTCTCCTATCGCTCCCCGCCCGACAAGGCCGAACTCGCCGCCCTCGCCCGCGCGCCCGGCCTCGCCACCAGCTGGGCCGATTGGGCAGCCCGCACCGCCGTTTCGGAACGGCCCGGCCCCAAGGCGCTCTGACTGCCCAAAACTGGGCCGCTTTCCGTCCCGCCCGCTGATAGCGCTCTGCCCACCATTCACCGGGAGGCAGACAGATCATGGCAAAGAAACCCAACGTTCTCGTCATCTGGGGCGACGATATCGGCCAGTCCAACCTCAGTTGCTACACGCACGGAATGATGGGCTATCACACGCCCAACATCGACCGCATCGCCAAGGAAGGCATGCTGTTCACCGATTATTACGCCGAGCAGAGCTGCACGGCCGGCCGCGCATCCTTCATCATGGGCCAGTGCGGCCTGCGCACCGGCCTCACCAAGGTGGGCCTGCCGGGCGCCGCCGAAGGCATGCAGGCCGTGAACCCCACCATCGCGCGCGCCATGAAGAACCAGGGCTATCGCACCGGCCAGTTCGGCAAGAACCACCTGGGCGACCGCGACGAGCATCTGCCCACCATGCACGGCTTCGACGAATTCTTCGGCAACCTCTATCACCTCAACGCCGAGGAAGAGCCGGAGCATGAGGATTATCCGACCGATCCGGAATTCCGGAAAAAGTTCGGCCCGCGCGGCGTCATGCACTGCTACGCCGATGGCAAGGGCGGCCAGAAGATCGAAAACACCGGCCCGCTCACCGCAAAGCGCATGGAAACGGTGGACGAGGAGTTCCTCGAAGGCGCCAAGAAGTTCATCAAGTCCGCCAATGAGGCCGACGAACCCTTCTTCGTCTGGTTCAACACCACCCACATGCACGCCTGGACGCACGCCAAGCCCGAAAGCAAGGGACAGGCCGGCCGCTGGCAATCCGAATATCACGACGTGATGATCGATCACGACAAGCATGTCGGCCAGCTGCTCGACCTGCTCGACGAACTGGGCCTCGCAGACGATACGCTGGTCTTCTACTCCACTGACAACGGCCCCCACTGCAACACCTGGCCCGATGCCGGCACCACGCCCTTCCGCTCGGAGAAGAACACCAACTGGGAAGGCGCCTACCGGGTTCCGGCGATGGTGCGCTGGCCCGGCAAGATCAAGGCCGGCTCGGTCTGCAACGATCTCATTGCCCACCTCGATTGGTTCCCGACGATCGCGGCAGTCGGCGGCGACACCACGGTGAAGGAACGGCTGAAGAAGGGCGAAACGCTCGACGGCGTCAAATACAAGGTGCATCTGGACGGCTTCAACATGCTGCCCTTCCTCACCGGCGAAGTGAAGGAAAGCCCCCGCAAGGGCTTCATCTACTTCAACGACGACGGCGAACTGGTGGCGCTGCGCTTCAACCACTGGAAGCTGGTGTTCCTGGAGCAGCGGTCGCCCGGGCAGCTGGGCTTGTGGGCGGAACCGTTCGTCACGCTCCGCACACCCAAGCTCTACAACCTGCGCACCGATCCCTATGAGTTCGCGGACACCACCTCGAACACCTATTGGGACTGGTATTTCCGGCGCATCTTCCTGCTGGTGCCGGCGCAGGTCGGCGTGGCCGAGTTCCTCGAAACCTTCAAGGAATTCCCGCCCAGCCAGAAGTCGGCGAGCTTCAACCTCGAAGGCGTGATGAAGAAGATGGAGGAGGCTGCGACAGGCGGCGCCTGACCCCCGGCAGCGCAGCCGGGAGCCGGGCGGGGAAACCCGCCCGGCTCCTTGCCGTTCAGCTGCCGGACGCGAAGATGATCGACAGCATGGCTGCCAGCCCCACCAGCAGCAACAGCAGGGCGATCACCCACACCCACGACCGGGGGAAATCATCGTCCGGCCGAAGCAGCCCGGCATCCAGGAATGTCTGCCGCTGCCGCCTGAGGCTGGCGTTGAAGCGGAAATCCGCCACCAGCGCGATCGTCAGCACCAGCACCCCCAGCGACACCAGCGCCAGCCCGAACTGGGCCGGCGCATGGGTCGGCACCTGGCTTCCCAGCAACTCCTCCTTCGCCAGCGTCCGAAAGAAGCTGAAGATGGTGAAACCGAAGCCGATCATTGAAAGCGAGGTCCGCACGCACGACATCAGCGTGCGGTCGGCGGACATCCGCGTGCGCTGGAAGCTGGCTGTGGTCCGCATGGACGCCATTCGTGTGCCGGTGTCGAGATCGTCGAAGCCCATGGCTCATCCTCCTGTCCAGGTCGCCATTCCATGCACGGCACGGCCAAGCTGAACAGTCCAGTTTCAGGCAATATCGGGCCATCTGCCCGGCTATCTTCCCCCGGCAGTCAGGGGGTTCAGTCATGATCGAGGAACATTTTCAGGAATATGCGGCCATCATCGCGCTGGCGATCGAAGGAATCGTGGTGCTGGTGCTGGCGTATGCCGCGCTGGAGGCGGTCGCCAACACGGTCCGCGCCATCGGCGCCGGGCCCGATGTCGAGCGCCGCAGGGAAACCTGGTTCCGCTTCGCGCTCTGGATCATCCTGGCGCTGGAATTCGCGCTCGCGGCGGATATCATCCGATCGGCCATCGCCCCGTCCTGGGATTCCATCGGCCAGCTCGCGGCGATCGCCGCCATCCGGACGTTCCTGAACTGGTTCCTTGTGAAGGACATCGAATCCTATAACGAAAAGCGAAAGTCGAAAGAGGCCGGATCCGATGGCTGAAGACGAACGCCCTGCCCCGTCCGCCGAGCGGGCCGAAATATCCGCAGCCATCATCCTCGGCGTGGCCGGCCTCCTCTCCGCCTGGGCCGCATTTCAGGCCGCGCTCTGGGGCGGGGAGCAGGCGACGGCCTATGCAGAAGCCGGCACCCTTCAGACGGAAGCAGCCCGCAAGGATACCGAAGCCGGGCAGCTTCGGGCCGGCCGGCTCGCCGTCGTTCACGCCTGGCTGGAGGCCGCCTCCCGCAACGACCAGGTCCGGATGCTCTTTTACGAACGGCACATGCCGGTGGACCAAAGGCAGACCTTCCGCGACTGGAAGGCCAGGCTCCCGGCGGACATGTCCCGGGCGAAGCCCCGCGCCGAGCCACTTGAACTGCCGGATATCCGGGTCCCGGCAGAACGGCAGGCGAAGGAGCTGCGCAAACAGGCCGAATCCCGGCTCCGCGATGGGCAGGAATCCAACAGGATCGGGGATCGCTTCACGTTCGTGACGGTGCTTCTGTCGCTCGTCCTGTTCCTGGCGGGCATCAGCCAGCTGATGAAGAACATCCGTATCCGGCAGGCCGTGCTTCTGATCTCGACGCTCCTGCTCCTGGCGTCCACGGCCTATCTCGTGACCCTGCCGACAGTTTGACCGCCCGGCGCAGGGCCCTGAATCCGCTGTCGCTCAGGTCTCCGGATCGCCCGAATGGGCGACCAACCCGTACAGCGTCGACAGAAGCGCCGCGGACAACAGATAGATCAGAACCGTCCCCGCGATCCGCTGGGCGTCGGCCGGATCAGCAGCGATCGCCAGCGGCAAGGCAATCCCGGGGTGGCGGAGCGCGGTCGCCGTCGCCAGCGCCGCGCGGTTCCCGCGCTTTGGTCCGCCCAGCAGATGGCCGATCAGCAGCCCGCCCACGATCATCAACAGAATCGCGACGATGGCAAATTCCCCCACGGCGGATCGCATCGCCGGCCAGGCGGCAAGCAGCAGCAGCAGGAACGACAGCAGCAGCAGAAGCATGCCTCCGCGCGCCACCGGGTCGCGCAGCCGCGCGGCCAGCGCCGGCGCCCGTTCGGCCAGCAGCAGCCCCAGCGCCAGCGGCGCAAGGATGGAAATGCCCAGCGTGCGCAGCACGGCCCCGCTCTCGAACGGCAGCCCGATGCCCAGCACGCGTTCGTCCAGCGCCAGCATCAGCGGCGCGGCCGCCAGCATCGCCAGCGGCGCAAGCACGAACAGGCTCATCACATAACGGTCGCCGCCGCCCAGCTTTCCGGCCTTCGACGGATAGATGGGCGGCATGGGCGAAACCGAAATCGCCAGCAGCGTCACCAGCGTCGCCGTCGATAGCGGCAGCAACAGCCCCAGCCCCAGCGCCAGCAGCGGCATCAGCACGAACATCGCGCCCATCGCCTTCGCCGCCTGCCAGGGCTCCTTCAGGAAGGCCAGAACGTCCCTCAGCCCGGATCCAAGGCCGATCGACAGCACGACAAGCGCGATGCTGCCCACCAGCGCCAGCTTCAGGATCGTCATCATATCCATCTTCAACCCCTCCCTGCCCGCGAGGCCAAGGATAGCCGCGGCCTTCCCCGGCATTGCCCGAAACCAGACAGTCCCTGCACCATCGCCGCGCTAACGAAGTCCCAACGGCAGGGGATGGACATTGAAGCAGGTTGGTTGGGCAGGCGATGCCGGATTTCCGATCCTTCTCGCAACCTTGTTGACGGTCGGCGCAGCAGGCCTCCTGCTGCTCGTCGCGCCACTCCTCATCCGATGATCCGCACCCACCAATTGCGGTCGCTGGCAAGCGGCGCCGCCCTCCTCGCCACCGCCCTCGCGGGGCCGCTGCGCGCACAGGCAACCGAATCGCTGGCGGAACCCATCGGCACCGCATCCGGTGATGCCTCGCTCCTCGATCGCGTCGGCGCCTATGCCGTGCCGGATATGAAGCCCGAAACCGCGCCCGCCAAACCGGATCCGTTCCGCATCAGCCTCGTCATCCTGGGCGATCACACCAGCTTCTGGCAGGATTCCACCAGCGTCGCCCAGGTCGGACGGCAGGACAATCAATGGGAACTCCGCGCCGCGCGCCTCTCCTTCCTCGGCGCTTTCGACGGCGCCATCCCGGTCAGCTATCAGATCAGCGGAGAATACAAGGGTTTCGATGGCGATCCGGATACGACATGGCAGCTGACTGACCTGTCGCTCACCTTCACGCTGGGCCAGCGCACGAAACTCACGGCCGGAAAGACCAAGGAAACCTTCGCCTATGAAATGGTGGGCGACGCCGCCAACCTGCCAGCTGTCGAACGGGTGCTCTCGCCCTTCTTCGTCTCCCGCAACACCGACCTGCGCCTGACCCATGTGTGGGGGCCACAAAAGCGCGGCACCCTCTCGCTCGGCCTCTACAACGACGCCTGGGATATCGGCCCCGCCGCCGAACGCGGCTGGGATTATTCCGCCCGCGTCACGGCCCTCGCCTGGGTCGATGCCGCCGATGATTCGCGCTACCTGCACCTGGGCGCCGCCGCCCGCCATGTCGCCTCGAAGGGCACAATGCGCTTCCGCGGCCGCCCCGGCAGCAATGTCGCGGACAATTTCGTCGATACCGGCAACTTCGCCGGCGATGGCGCGCTTCAGCTCGGGCTGGAAGCGATGCTCGCCCTCGGCCCCGTCAGCGTGCAGGGCGAGCATGTCTCCGCCCAAGTCGACGCGCCCACCGTCGGCAACCCCGCCTTCACCGGCTGGTATGTCACCGGCAGCTGGGTCCTCACCGGCGATCACCGCCCCTACGACCGCAACGTCGGCTATGCCCGGCGCGTCGTCCCGCAGGGCCGCTGGGGCGCCCCTGAACTGGTCGCCCGCTATTCCGATGTCGACCTGTCTGACGGCCAGATCGATGGCGGCCGCTTCCGCCGCACCGATCTCGGCATCAACTGGTGGGCGACCCACCGCTGGAAGGCGGGGCTCCATTGGGGCCATGTCTGGCTTGACCGTTTCGGCGCCGAAGGCGAGACCGATACACTGCTGGCTCGGATTCAATGGGTGTACTGATGGCGCAAACGCAGACCGACAAGATGATCCTGCTCCCGGGCGGCCGATTCCGCATGGGCTCCGACGTCCACTACCGCGAGGAATCGCCCGCGCACGACGTCGAGGTCAGCAGCTTCCGGATAGACCCCACACCCGTCACCAACCGCCAGTTCGCGGCCTTCGTCGCCGCCACCGGCCATGTCACGCTGGCAGAAATCGTGCCCAACGCCGCCGATTACCCGGGTGCCCTGCCAGAGATGCTGGTCGCCGCCAGCCTCGTCTTCACGCCCACCCCCGGCCCCGTCCGGCTGGAGGACTGGAGCCAGTGGTGGCGCTGGGTGCCGGGCGCAGACTGGCGCCACCCCACCGGCCCCGGCAGCAGCATCGAGGGGCTGGAGGACCATCCCGTCGTGCAGGTGGCCACCGCAGACGCCGAAGCCTATGCCGCCTGGGCCGGCAAGCGCCTCCCCACCGAAGCCGAATGGGAATATGCCGCGTGGGGCGGCGCTTCCGGCCATGAATTCGCCTGGGGCGACGAACTGGAACCGGCCGGCCGCCACATGGCCAACATCTGGCAGGGCGAATTCCCTCACGGAAACACGGCGGCGGATGGCTTCCTGCGCACCTCGCCCGTCGGTCACTACCCGCCCAACGGCTTCGGCCTCTCGGACATGATCGGCAATGTCTGGGAATGGACGAGCGACTGGTACGCCGATCGCCATGTGGTGGAACAGCACCGCGACGGCACGCCCAAGGGCTGCTGCGCGCCCCGCAACCCGCGCGGCGCTGCGATGGAAAGCAGCTTCGATCCGGCCATGCCGCAGATCCGCATCCCGCGCCGCGTGCTGAAGGGCGGCTCCCATCTCTGCGCGCTCAGCTATTGCCGCCGCTACCGGCCCGCCGCCCGCCACGCGCAGGCCATCGACAGTTCCACCAGCCACATCGGATTCCGCTGCGTGGCAGACGCCTGAAGCCGCTATTCCTCGCGGAACAATATGTCCCGCAGGGCAGCGGGCTTCAGCAGGCGGATGCTTCGATAGCCCAGCTCCAGCAGACCCAACTCGACCAGCCGGCCGATGATCGCGTTGAAGGTGTTGCGCGACATCACCGCCATCGCCGCCATGTCGGCCTGGCTCATCCGGATCTCCAGATCGGCAATGTCGGGCGGGTCCATGTGCCGGCAACCGGCCAGGCGCAACAGCATCGCCACGGCGCGCGCCTCGCTGTCCTGCCGGGTCAGGTCGACAAGCATCATGTTGGAAATGTCGCACAGTTCGTCGATTTGCGTCGCGATGTGCCGCCACCAGCCGGGCCTCTCGGCCAACAGCCGCTCCACCGAATGTTGCGGAACCAGCGCCTACAGCGTTTCACTCCGCGCCGTCAAGGAGATCGCGCGCCGCCGGCCCAGCAACGGCTTGTAACCGGACCAGAAGCCCGCATGCCCCAGATAGATCGCGCGCGTGTCGGGGTGACCTGCCTCGAAGGAAACCTCCACCGTCCCCTGCGCGATGCCCACCAGCCCGCCATTCTCATCCCCGGCATGCATGAATTCCGTGCCCGAAGCAGCCATGCGAAAGATCGAAATGGAAAGGATCGCTTCCCGGAAATCATCGGGAGTCGTTGAAAGCCACCCCCTCGACAACAGCGAATCCCGCGCGATCGGCGCAAGTTTCGGCAGGCCCTGAACAAGCTGCGCACGCCCCGTCATCAGTCCCCCGATCTGAATGCAGAACGCCAATCATGGCAGAATCCCGCCCGCCGCACCACCCGGACCCGAACAGGGTTCGCAAGCCCGACCGGGCGCCGCGGCCAATGCCGCGCCCCCGCGGAGGGCTTCGCCCGTGAGCGAAAACCGAAATCACACCCGAACCCGAACGGGTTCGCAAGCCCGACCGGGCGCCGCGGCCAATGCCGCGCCCCCGCGGAGGGCCTCGCCCGTGAGCGAAAACCGAAATCACACCCGAACCCGAACCGGGTTCGCAAGACCGACCGGGCGCCGCGGCCAATGCCGCGCCCCCGCGGAGGGCTTCGCCCGTGAGCGAAAAAACTGGTGGGCCCGGCAGGACTCGAACCCGCAACCAAGCCGTTATGAGCGGCCAGCTCTAACCATTGAGCTACAGGCCCCACCTGGGCGTGGGGGATAGCCGCGCGCGTTCGGGTTGGAAAGCCACCCGACCACCGGCCAGGCAACAGCAAAAGCCGTAAAAAGAAAAAGGGCCCGGCGGAGCAAGCTCGACACCGGGCCCAGATTTCGGTCGACCTCCGAGGGAGGGAGGGAGAGTGGTGGTCGACCAGACCGGGAGCCTCGGGGAGGAGTGAGGCTGACCGGCCGCGCTGCAATGCAGCAACAACGCCTATGTAGGAGAGCCCGGTTTTTTGTGCAAGTGCGAAGTAAACGGGGCAGCCATGCATCATATGCATGACATTTAGGGTCAGTTCATGAACCCGCCCGCGTCACTTGATCAGGTCGCCCAGGTTCGCCGGCGTCATCCGGTCGATCAGGAAGTCCCTCAGCGCCGCCACCCGCACCGAGCCCCTCAGTTCCGAGGAATAGACGAAATAGGTCTGGAACACGGCACCCTGCAGTTCCGGCAGCAGCACCTTCACCTTGCCCGAGTGGCGGATCAGATAGGACGGCAGCGCCGCGATCCCGGCGCCTGCCTCCACCGCCTGCAGCACGCCGAAGCTGTTGTTCACCGTCAGCGCGGGTTCGCGCGGCGGCCCGTCATGCCCCAGTTCCAGCGCCCAGTTGATGCTGCGCAGATAGGCGGGCGCTTCGGGCCCATAGGCGATCATCCGGTGATTCAGCAGTTCGGCCGGGGTCTTCGGCTCGCCATGCGCTGCCAGATAGGCCTCCGAGGCGCACAGCCGGTGCCGGATGGACGCCAGCGGCCGCTGGATCAGGTCGGCCTGATACGGCTTGTGGAACCTCACCGCGCAATCGGCTTCCGCCCGCGCAAGGTCCCGTTCCTCGTCCGACAGGATCAGGCTCACCCGGATGTCCGGATACATGTCCAGGAAATCCTTCAGCTGCACCGGCAGCCACGAGGATCCGAAACTCACCGTCGTCGTCAGCTTGATCTCGCCCGTCGGCCGGTTGCGCGTCGCCTCGATGCTGCTGCGCGTGCGCTCGATCTCTTCGGCCATTCGGCTCGTCGTCGATCGCAGCTGCTCGCCCTCGTTCGTCAGCGCCAGCCCCCGCGCATGGCGATGGAACAGCTTGGCGCCCAGCGATTCCTCCAGCGCGATCACCTGCCGGCTCAGCGCGGGTTGCGACAGCTTCAGGCGCCGCGCGCCTTCCGTGAAGCTCCCGGCGGAGGCCACGGCGTGAAACAGCCTCAGCTTGTCCCAGTCGATCGGCATGATCCCCCCTCGGCCGCGCGCTCAGGCCGCTTGCTGCTGCGGCGCGTGCGCCTGATGCGCCAGGAAGCGCTCCGCCTCCAGCGCCGCCATGCAGCCCATCCCGGCTGCGGTCACCGCCTGCCGGTACAGCTTGTCGGTCACGTCGCCCGCCGCGAACACGCCGGGCACGCTCGTCACCGGCGTGCCGGGCGCCACCAGCAGATAGCCCTCCTCGTCCATCGCCAGCTTGCCCGCGAACAGGCCGGTCGCAGGCTCATGGCCGATCGCCACGAACAGCCCGTCCACCGCCAGCGGCCGCGCCTCGCCCGTCACCGTATCGGTCAGCACCAACCCGCTCACCCCGTCCGTCCCCGTCACTTCGGAAACGGTGGCGTTCCACACCATCTCCACCTTGGGGTTGGCGAACAGCCGCTGCTGGTTGGTCTTGTCGGCCCGCAGTTCGTCGCGGCGATGGATCAAGGTCACCTTGCTGGCGAAATTGGTCAGGAACAGCGCTTCCTCGACGGCGGTGTTGCCGCCGCCCACCACGGCCACCTGCTTGCCGCGGAAAAAGAACCCGTCGCAGGTCGCGCAGGCGGAAACGCCCTTGCCGCGCAGCCGGGTCTCGCTGTCCAGCCCCAGCCAGCGCGCGCTGGCGCCCGTCGCCACGATCACCGTCTCGGCCTCGATCACCTCGCCACCGTCCAGCACCGCCCGGAACGGCCTGCGGCTGAAATCCACCTCGGCCACGATGTCGGAAATGATGTGTGCGCCCACATGCTCGGCCTGTGCGCGCAGCTTCGCCATCAGCTCCGGCCCCATGATCGCCGTCTCGCCGGGCCAGTTCTCCACATCCGTGGTGATGGTCAGCTGCCCACCGGGTTGCAGCCCCTCCACCAGCACCGGCTCCAGCATGGCCCTTGCGCCATAGACGGCCGCAGTGTAGCCGGCCGGCCCCGAGCCGATGATCAGCAGCTTCGTGCGCCTGACGTCGCTCACATGAATATCCTTTCACGGCTGACTTAGGCGGCGCGTCCCCCCTGCGCAAGTTGTGTCGGGCCGAAGCCGCCGGCAGGCGAAAACAATCCGTTCGTCGCAAGGCCCTTGCGCGCTCGCGCAATAATCCTATAGCGAACACCCGATTCCAAGGAATGAAGCTGCACATGAGCCGCACGCATCAACTCGATCAGATCGATCGGGACATCCTCACCCATCTTCAGGCCGATGGCCGGATGACGAATGTGGATCTCGCGCAGAAGGTCGGCCTGACCGCCCCGCCCTGCCTTCGCCGCGTCCGCGCGCTGGAGGAATCGGGCGTCATCAAGGGGTATCATGCCGATCTCTCGCCGGATGCGCTGGGCTGGCCGATCACCGTGTTCGCCATGGTCAGCCTGAAGGGCCAGGCCGAATCCGATCTGCGCGCCTTCGAAACCCATGTCGCCAGCCTGCCGCAGGTGCGCGAATGCCATATGCTGAACGGAGAGATTGATTTCATCCTGAAGCTCGTCGCCCGCGATCTGCCCAGCTTCCAGGCCTTCCTCACCGAACATCTCACCAGCGCCCCCAATGTGGCGTCGGTGAAAACCTCGCTCACCATCCGCACCTCCAAATCGCAGATCGGGGTCCCCGTCGATGGCTGAGGGCCGCCCCCCGCGCCGCACCGGCCCCGGCAGGCCGGGCGCCCCCGGCGGCCCGCGCAGGACCGGCGGCCCCGGCGGTTCCAAGTCCGGCGGGCGCGGGCCCTCCGGCCCCACCGCCACGGCCCGGGCAGCGCCCGGCGGCCGCCGCGCCGCCCGTGTCGCCCGCAGCGCCCCGCCGCCGGGCGCGGCAAAGGCGCCGGGCAGCGGGGACCGCATCGCCAAGCTCCTCGCGCGCGCCGGCGTCGGCTCCCGCCGGGATATCGAACGGATGATCGCGGAAGGCCGCGTGGCGCTGAATGGGCAGGTGCTGGAAACGCCGGCCACCATCCTGAAGTCGCTCGAAGGCGTCACGGTGGATGGCAAGCCCGTCGCCGAAGCCGATGTCACCCGCATCTTCCTGTTCCACAAGCCGTCGGGCTTCCTCACCGCTGCCCGCGATCCGGGCGGCCGCCCCACCATCTATGATGCCCTGCCGCAGGGCCTGCCGCGCCTCGTGCCGGTCGGCCGCCTGGACATGAACACCGAAGGCCTCCTCCTCCTCACCAACGACGGCGAACTGAAGCGCGCCCTGGAACTGCCCGCCAATGCCGTTCCGCGCACCTATCGCGTCCGCGCGCTGGGCGAAGTGCGGCAGCAGGATCTGGAGGCGCTGGCGCTGGGCGTCACGCTGGAAGGCATGCATTATGGCCCGGTCGACGCCTCCGTCGATCGCCGCGCCCGCGCCGACGGCGCGAACATCTGGCTGACGATGACGCTGACGGAAGGCAAGAATCGCGAAGTCCGCAAATTGTGCGAGGCGATGGGCCTGAAGGTCAGCCGCCTGATCCGCACCAGCTATGGCCCCTTCCATCTGGGGGATCTCGCCGCGCGGGGCGTACAGGAAGTCCCGGGCCAGATGGTCGCCAACCTGAAGCGCAGCCTCATCCGCACCCCCCGCCGGGACGGCTGATCCATGCGCATCATCGCAGGCGCCTGGCGCTCCCGCCCGCTGGAAGCACCGGCGGGCGCGGAAACCCGCCCCACCGCGGACCGGGCGCGTGAAACCCTCTTTTCCATGCTCACCAGCCGGCTGGGCAGCTTCGAGGGGCTGACCGTGCTGGACCTGTTTGCCGGCTCCGGCGCGCTGGCGTTGGAGGCGCTGTCGCGCGGCGCCGCGCAGGCCTTTCTCGCCGAGCGCGCGCCGCCCGCCCGCAAGGCGATCGAGGCGAATATCCGCAAGCTCGGCGCCAATGCCCGGCTGATCGCGCATGACGCCACCGCCCTGCCCCCGGCGAAGGCGCCCGCCGATCTCGTCTTCCTTGATCCCCCCTATGGCGAAGGCCTTTGGGCCCCTGCCCTCGCCTCTGCCGCCGCCATGGGCTGGATCGCGCCGCACAGCTGGATCAGCCTGGAAACCGCCCGCGACGAAGCCGTCGAGCCGATCGGATTCCGGCTGGAAACGACCCGCCCGGTCGGCAAGGCGGCCCTGCATCTGTTGCGCCCGGCCCCATAAGTTCGCTATCTGTTCTCCCTATGGCAAGCCTTTCGCCCCAAGATCCCCCCTGGCTTCAGGGGCTGAACCCGCCCCAGCGCGAAGCCGCGACCCTTCTCGACGGCCCCGTGCTGGTGCTGGCCGGCGCGGGCACCGGCAAGACCCGGGCGCTGACCGCCCGCCTCGCCCAGATCCTGCACGAGCGCCGGGCCTGGCCGTCCGAAATCCTGGCCGTCACCTTCACCAACAAGGCGGCGGCGGAAATGCGGCACCGGCTGGCCCAGCTGCTGGGGCCGCAGGCAGAGGGCATGCCGTTCGTCGGCACCTTCCACTCCATCGCGTCCCGCATGTTGCGCCGCCACGCCGAACTGGCGGGCCTGAAAAGCAACTACACCATCCTCGACACGGATGATGTCCTTCGCCTGCTGAAGCGGATCATCCTGGATTCCGGGCTGGACGAGAAACGCTGGCCCGCCCGGCAGCTCTCTGGCCTGATCGACAGGTGGAAGAACAAGGCGCTGCTGCCCGATCAGGTGCCCAAGGGGGAATCCTTCGCCTTTGGCGACGGACGCGGCGCGGATCTCTATGCCCGCTATCAGGCCGAACTGAAGCAGCTGAACGCCGCCGATTTCGGGGATCTGCTGCTGCACATGATCCGGATCTTCGAAACCCACCCGGATGTGCTGGCGGACTGGCAGAAACGCTTCAGATATGCGCTGGTCGATGAATATCAGGACACCAATGCCGCCCAGTATCGCTGGCTGACATTGCTGGCCGCAAGAGCGCTGGGTGGGCAAGGCAATATCTGCTGCGTGGGCGATGACGACCAGTCCATCTACAGCTGGCGGGGGGCGGAAATCGCCAATATCCTGCGCTTCGAAAAGGATTTTCCGGGCGCGAAGGTGATCCGGCTGGAACAGAATTATCGTTCAACCCCGCATATCCTGGCCGCCGCGGCGCATGTGATCGCCAACAATCAGGGGCGGCTGGGCAAGACATTGTGGACCCAGCTGAACGCCGGGGAAAAGGTGAATGTGATCGCCATCTGGGACGGGCCGGAAGAAGCCCGGCTGGTGGGCGAACGGATCGAACGGCTGCTGCGCGAAGGCGCTTCACCCACGGAAATCGCCATCCTCGTGCGCGCCAGTTTCCAGACGCGGGAGTTCGAGGACCGCTTCATTTCCATCGGCCTGCCCTATCGCATCGTCGGCGGCTTCCGCTTCTACGAGCGGGCGGAAATCCGCGATGCACTGGCCTATCTGCGCCTGATCGCGCAGCCGGATGACGCGCTGGCGTTCGAGCGGATCGTGAACACGCCTAAGCGGGGCCTGGGGGACAAGGCGCAGGCGAAGATCCAGGCCCATGCCCGGCTGACCGGGCTGACGCTGCCCGCCGCCGCCCAGCAGCTGGTGGAAACCGAGGAACTGCCCCCCGCCGCCCGCCGGTCGCTTGCGGAGTTTCTGGCCGGGATCCGGCGCTGGCGCGACCAGATGACCAGCATGGACCAGGCAGCACTGGCGCAGCTGGTGCTGGAGGAATCCGGCTATATCGCCATGCTGGAAGCCGACCGGGGCGCGGAATCCGCCGGGCGGCTGGACAATCTGGCCGAACTGGTGCGCGCCATGGAGGGGTTCACCGATCTTCAGGCCTTCCTGGAGCATGTGGCGCTGGTGATGGAAAATGACCGCTCAGACGCGGACGCCAAGGTGACGATGATGACCTTGCATGCCGCCAAGGGGCTGGAATTCGACCATGTGTTCCTGCCCGGGTGGGAGGAAGGGATTTTCCCCAGCCAGCGCGCGCTGGACGAGAATGGGGCGGCCGCGCTGGAGGAAGAACGGCGGCTGGCCTATGTGGGCATCACCCGCGCCCGGCGGCGCGCCACCATCCTGCATGCGGCCAACCGGCGGGTCTATGGGCAATGGACCAGCGCCATTCCCAGCCGCTTCCTGAGCGAGCTGCCCGACGCGCATGTGACTGTGGAAACCACACTGACGGGCGGCGCCAGCCTGTGGCGGGCGGCGCTGGACGACCGCGATCCCTTTGGTGACGTGGATCGCGGCGCCGGGCGCGGCCCCGGCTGGGAACGGGCGACTGCGCGCGGCGGGCTCGACCGTTCGACCGCGCGCCGGGCCGTGACCATCAACGCCCGGCCGCTGAGCTCCTCGGTGGGTGGGGCGGCGCGCGACGACATCGGCATCGGCGCCCGCGTGCATCATTCCAAGTTCGGCATGGGCACGGTGAAGGGACAGGACGGCAACAAGCTGGAAATCGAGTTCGATCAGGCGGGCCTGAAGATGGTGCTGGACAGCTTCGTGAGCCCGGCCTGATCGAATAACCAGATTGGTTGTTCCACGTGGAACATTTCCCTACACTGCAAAGTCAACGGGTTACATGTTTAATCTGTTGGAAATGTAGGAATTGTTCCACGCGAACCCGACCGTTCACGCGCTGACGGCCCGCGACTTCCTGCGCAATGCGGCACCGATGACGCCGAAGCCCGCAATCAGCAACGCCCAGCTGGCGGGTTCCGGCACATAGGATATCGCCAGCACCTGCCCGATGCCGGCCACGGGGCTGAAGTTACTGACATAGAGCTTGCCGTTCGCGCCGATTTCCAGCCCGGTCGGCACGACCAGGCCTTCCAGCACCGTGCTGCGCTTGCCGCCGGGGCCCACCCGGATCAGCTGGCCGCTGCCGCCCGGCGTTGCCAGCCCGTTGGAATCCGCCTGAAGCACATAGAGGCTGCCATCCTTGCCGAAGGCGATGTCGGTGATGGTGGTGAAGCCTTCATAGGCGATCGTCACCACGCCTGCGGGCGTGACCTGATAGATGCGCGCGGCGCCCGCCGTGAAGGGAAAGCCCGTGAGTTCGGCCACATAGAAATTCCCGTCTGGCCCGACGGTGACGCCGGTGGGCACGGCATCGCTGGAGGGCACGGGCGGGCCGATGAAGCGGCCGGGGAAGGCCGCGACGAGCGAAACCGTGCCGTTGGTGCGATCCACCCTGAGGAGCGTGTTGGAGCCCGCATCGGTGACGAGGAGATCATTGCCGATCGCCGCCATGTGGAACGGGTTGCTGTCCACCGCGCCGCCCACCGGGTTGTTCGCCAGTTCATAGGCGGAGATGTCCGCACCCTGGGCGAGCGGACCGGGCGAGAAGGACCAGACGCGGCCGAGGTTGCTGCCGACGGGCGCGAATTCCGCTGTGCGGATCGCCGGATTCATGCCCAGCCCGATCAGCACATGGCCGACGCCGTCGGGGGTGAAGACGATGTCGTTCGGGCCGCCCACATCCGTTCCGTTCGTGAGCCCGCTGGACGGGAGGCCGGTGAGGATCCGCGACTGCACGCCGTCCGCGATCCGGGTGATCGAGCCGGTTTCCATATAGCCCGCTTCCCCGCGCGGGGTGACGGCGGTGGGCCCGCCGGAGACATAGTAGCCGCCCTCTGCCACATAGAGCGCGCCATCCGGGCCGAAGGCGAGGCCGCGCGGATTGTTGAGGCCGGTGGCGATCACCTTCGAGACATATTGCGCCGCCATGGCCGGCGATGTGGTGACGGCCGCCGCCAGAATGGCGGCCAGCGCACGGGTTCTGATCATGCCTGTTCTCCCTGTTCGCCGGGACGGCTCGCGCACGACGGACGCACGCCGCGCAGGAATGGAAGGCCCCGACCGGCCGGAGGATGCGGCAGTCCGGAGTCCATTTCCATGATGAGCCGCCGATGGATTTCTGATATTTTCCTGACGGGCAGCCATGGGGGGGCCGGGTGGACGCGCGGACGGGCACGCTGAAACCGCCGATCGATCTGGGCAGGAGCGACCGTCTGGCGATGGGCGACCTGCGGGCGGATCCGGCTGCGCGGCGGCTGGACGGCCCTGCCGGCAGCATCCTGATCGAGCCGCGCGTGATGCAGTTGCTGGTGGCGCTGGCGGATGGCGGGGGG